>JBCAZN010000293.1:0-4020 GCA_038533035.1 Pseudomonadota bacterium | reverse complement strand
GCTTGGCGCGACGCACCGGTTTAAGGACGTAGCCTATTGCCCGGGCTTCGAAAGCGTCGACCGCGTATTCGTCGTAGGCCGTCGTGAATACTACGGCCGGACTCGATGCGAGTGCGTTCAGGTGGTGCGCGGTCTCGATGCCGTCGAGCCCCGGCATCCGGATGTCGAGCAGAATCACGTCGGGTGCCAGACGTTCGCACTCGACCAGGGCTTCCTGCCCGTTGCGTGCCTCGCCCACCACGTCGAAACCATCCTCGTCCTCGAGAATCGTGCGCAGGCGATCGCGCGCCGGCTGTTCGTCGTCAACGATCAGCACTTTCATGCGCTACCTCGTTCTACAGGGAAGCGTAGAGTGACTGTGAAGAAATTGCCTGCGTTTACAACTTCAACGGATGCCTTGCTGCCGTAGGCAAGTTCAAATCGCTGCCGGATGTTGGACATGGCCATCTGGTTGCCCTCGGTGCCGCGTGATCTGCCTTCGGCGACCGGGTTCGACACCGAAATCTCGAGGCTGTCGCCGTCCTTCTTGCCAGTGACGACAACTTCACCACCATCGGGCAGCAATTCGATGCCATGATAAATCGCATTCTCAAGTAATGGCTGGATGGTCAGGCTCGGAATCCTCGCGCGCATGGGCAGCTCGGCGACATTCCAGCGCACGCTCAGCCGGTCGCCGAGACGCAGTTCTTCGATGCGTTGGTAGATTCTTGCGGTTTCAAGTTCCTGCTTCAGCGATGCGCGCTCACCGGAGGTATCGAGGTTCGCGCGTAGCAGATCGGACAGGTCTTCGACGGCTTCTTCGGCCTGTCGCGGATTGGTACGCGTCAGCGACGCGATCGTATTCATGCTGTTAAACAGAAAGTGCGGTCGAATTAATGCCTGCAATGCGCTGATGCGCGCCTGTGCTTCGAGCACGATGCTGCGTCGCCATTCACTGGAGACGTACAGGTAGCGCAGCGCTAGCGCGATCACAATTGAACCGATGGCGAGCGTCTGGCCGAGAAATGCCATGTGGCTGCCGGCAATGATTGCCGACTCCGCGTAGATCCGCGTGAGTTGCCACGCGGCTTCGGCGACGACGAGTACGGTGAGTGCGAGCGCAATGAACGCGAGGACAAATGCACGCGACGGGCCGGCACGTTCCAGGCGGGAGCGCAGCTGGCACAGGACGCTGGTGCCCAGCAATGCGGTCCAGAGCACGAAAAACGAGGTTTTCGACAGGTCGATCAGGAATTGCTTGCTGGCATCATGGCCGGCGAGGGTCAGCGTGATAGCGACCAGTTCGGCGACGAGCACGACCACAAATACGGTCGTAGCCGAACAGAAGTCCGGCAGGTAGACCTGGTCATGATCGGATTCGTTTGCAGCGGCCAAGCGTGCGCTCCTCGTGGATGCGCACGTATTGTAGCGTTAGCGTCAAGTCTTTGTGAGGACTAAATCCCCAAATTACAAAGGTTTAGCTGCAGTGCTCTTCAATCTGCTCTTCGGCGCGGGCGCGCGCTTCGGCACGTTGCACGTCGTCAAGATAAACGCGTTCGCCGTTTTCGTCTTCACGGTACACGCGACGGGCTTCGAGCATCTGCGCCAGCTGCGCACGCGTTTGTTCGCAACGCGCCATGCGCTCTTCCTCAGCGGCGCGCTGTTCGGCAGCCTCGGCTCTGGATTCCGCCGCCGCCGTGCGCGCATCTTCGCGAGCATCAGCTGCACTTCGGTAGCTATCGACCTGGCGTTTTACGCTACTGCTGCTGGTACGTGCGTAGGTAATCTGCAGCCGTTCCTCGGTTGCCTCGCCGGACGGGCGATCGCCGTAATGCACGTTGCCTTCGGCATCCGTCCACTTATAGATACTGTCAGCCATTGCAGCGCCGCTGACCGTGATTGCGAGGGCCGTCAGCCCTGCCATGAGGAGTCGAGTTTTCATGCTGATATTAGAGCATGCGAGGAGGGATTTTTGTGTGAGAACGGTCACACGCCATAGCGGTATTTCGACTGGCCAAAAAGTAAAAAGGCGGGCCCGAAGGCCCGCCAGTACAGCGTTTCAGGGGGGAAACGCTTACTCACTACACAACGTGTTATGTCTACTCAGCGGAAGTGAATTCCGGGTAGGCCTCGAGACCGCACTCGTGCAGGTCGACGCCCTCGTATTCTTCTTCCTCGGAGACCCGGAGACCGATCGTCTTCTTGATGACAAACCAGACGATAAAGCTGGCTGCGAATACCCAGGCAAAGATCGAGACCATGCCGATGAGCTGCCATTTGAGCGAGGCGTCCGGATTCGTGATGCAGACGGCAAGCAATCCCCAGATGCCTACGACACCGTGCACGGAGATCGCGCCGACCGGATCGTCAATCCGCAGCTTGTCCAGACCGACGATCGAAAGGACGACCAGCAGTCCGCCAACCGCACCAATCAGTGTGGCAGCGCCCGGTGACGGCGTCAGCGGTTCCGCCGTTATCGCGACGAGACCCGCGAGTGCGCCGTTGAGCGCCATCGTCAGATCGGCTTTGCCAAACCAGAATCGAGCCAGCAGTAACGCGGCGATGAGTCCGCCGGCTGCGGCCATGTTGGTGTTGACGAACACGAGTGCGACCGCGTTGGCTTCGCCAACATCCGACACTTTGAGTTCCGAACCGCCGTTAAAGCCAAACCAGCCCATCCACAGGATCAGGGTACCGAGTGCGGCGAGCGGCAGGTTACAACCCGGGATGGCGTTGATCTGTCCGTCCGGTCCGTACTTGCCCTTGCGCGCGCCAAGCAATATGACACCCGCGAGCGCAGCGGCAGCACCGCACATGTGCACGACACCAGAGCCGGCAAAGTCGAGGAATCCACCCACGTTGAGCCAGCCGTTACCCCATTTCCAGAAGCCCTGGATCGGGTAGATGAAACCCGTGAGTACGACGGCGAACGTGAAGAAGGACCACAACTTCATGCGTTCGGCAACAGCGCCCGAGACAATCGACATCGCGGTCGCGACAAACACGACCTGGAAGAAGAAGTCTGATAGCCCGGAGTAGTAGGTATCACCACCACTCGCGAGCACGGCTTCGGCCGTGTTGTCGGATTTACCGAGCAGGCCAATGCTTTGCAGGCTCTCGAAAACGCCGCCTTCGAATGCACCGGGGTACATGATCGAGTAACCGCAGACCATGTACATGATGCAGGCGATCGAGTAGAGACCGACGTTCTTGGTCAGGATCTCGGCAGTGTTCTTGGCGCGGACGAGGCCTGACTCGAGCATCGTAAAGCCCGCGGCCATCCACATGACGAGCGCGCCACAGACGAGAAAGTAAAAAGTATCGAGCGCATAGGACAGTTCAGTGACCTGCGCCGCGACTGCAGTTGTTGCTTCCATTATCAATTCCTCCTGGACGCTTAAACCGCTTCGGCGCCGGTTTCACCGGTGCGAATGCGAATGGCTTGTTCAAGATTGACGACAAAGATTTTGCCGTCGCCGATCTTGCCCGTGCGTGCTGTATTAGTAATAGCCTCGATGACCTGGTCCGCGACGGCGTCGTCGACCGCCAGTTCGATTTTTGCCTTGGGCAGGAAATCGACGACGTACTCCGCGCCGCGGTACAGTTCGGTGTGGCCGCGCTGTCGACCAAAGCCTTTCACTTCGGTGACCGTGATGCCCTGTATACCGATGTCGGCAACCGCCTGGCGCACATCATCGAGTTTGAAGGGCTTGATGATCGCTGTGATCATTTTCATTTTTATTCCCCTGCTTTTTTATAGATCGAACGATTTGCCGATCGTAAATACCAACGACTCCTCGTCATTGCCGACCAGGTCGTCATTCGCGAAGATCAAAGCAACGCCGAAGTCGATCTCGGAGATCGTCGTGCCGTAACCAAACTCGAAGTATTCGCCCTGGAAGTCCTGCGAGAAGCCCGCGAACTTGCCATAAAAGCCGTCTTGTTCAACGGTGAGCGAGTAGTAGGTGTAGTCCAGCGTCGGACCCGTAAAGTTTTCGTACTGCCCGATCGCAACGTCGACAGCGACGAGTCCATAGCTGC
>JBCAZN010000292.1:0-4026 GCA_038533035.1 Pseudomonadota bacterium | reverse complement strand
CAATGCCGCCGGAACCGTCGTCAACTGTGACGCTGCCGCCGACGTGGCGAACCGTAATGCTGCCAGAGCCGTCGACGATCGAGACATCGCCTGTCGCACCGTCAACCTTGATGGAACCAGAGCCGTCGTCGATTGTGAGATTCGCTACACCCGCGACCTTGATCGACCCGGAGCCGTCATCTATGGAAACGTCGCCGGCCACATCCCGGACCTCGATCGACCCCGCGCTATCCTCAATGGCGACCGTCATACCGCTGGGTACATTGACTTCGAGCACGATGTAGCCGCTGTTGCCCCAGCTCATTAATCCGTCTTCGAACCAGGCGTCCAGGTATCCGGCATCGCCACGCTGTTCGAGCGACAGAACCATCTTCTTTTCAATCTCGCGTTGTGCCCTTTCCTCGTCCTTGCCGGGCACCACGATCAGCGCCTTGACGAGAATCTCGTCGGAGCCGTCAACGCCAAAGACATCCATGGAACCGGCACCCGCTTTGATGTTCAGCTGATTTACGCCGTTCAGCGTCAGCTCGCGAGTTTCTTCATAGTCGTTCCAGCCCGCCTGGGCGAAGCTGGCGACAAACATGCCCATTACGATAAAGCTGCGCATTTGTTTCCCCTCGATTAGCGTCTTTCCTGTCAGTTAGACGCGGCTCGCGGCGCTTTGGTTGCAATCGCGCTTTATTTTCCCTGCTGCACCACGAATTGCTCGAGGCGCGCGTCGAGATCGCGGCGCGAAAACCAGTCGCCGCGGACCATAACGCCGTGCACGCGTCGGCTGTTCGCGATGTCTGTGAGCGGGTTGGCGTCGAGCAGCACCAGGTCGGCATCGCGTCCGAGCTCGATACGCCCGGTGTTCGTGCCAAGAAACTCGGCAACATTTACGGTGCCCGTGCGCAGCGCCTCGTACGGCGTCAGGCCAGCCGCGACCAGGACCCCAAGCTCCCGATGCAGCGAAAACCCGGGAACATTGAATACCTGCGGCGCATCCGAGCCCAGCAACAGGCCGGCGCCTGCCTTGTGCAATTCGAGGATCAGCAGCCGCCGCAACTCGATCGCTCGCGCTGCGGTTCTGGCATTGAAACCGGGTTCCGCTCTGCCGGCCTGCTTCGCCTCGCCCCAGCGACGCAGGTTCTCTGCCGAGACATAGCGCATCTCGGGTCGGCTTTTGAGCTCGGCGACCGGTGTGTCATTGATGACCTGTTCGACCAGAATCTCGGTTGGAACATTCCAGGTTCCTGAGCGGGCAGTTGTCTTCGCGATTCGACGAATCGATGTTTCGCTGATCTCATCAGCAAGCATGACATCGAAGAAGCCACCGTAGCCGCCACTGCTGCCACTGTCTGCCGGCAACAGTGATGCAAAGTAGCCGTCGAGATGGTCGATCGTTGCCATCCCTAGCGCCAGCGTGCGTCTTACGCCCGCCGCAACCGGAACATGGCCGGCGTACGGCATGCCGAGTTCATTGGCCGCAGCCGCCAGCGCTTCGAATTCGGCGCTGTCGAGACCGGGATGCACCTTGATGAAGTCGTAACCGGCCGCGTGTTGTTCGCGAACCATGCGCGCTGCTTCCCGCGCGCCGCTGACTGACCGCCCGTTGAGCGACGGGCCCGACGTCACAAGTCGCGGCCCGAAGCGTTTCCCTGCCGCAAGCTGATCACGCAACTCTAGGTGACTGGCGCGCCCCAGCATGCCGCGAATCGTCGTGACACCATTCGCGACAAACAGCGTAGCAAGGCGGTCGAATCCATCGTCGCTCGTGACATGGGCATGCATTTCGGCAAGCCCCGGCATCAGGAAACGATCGGTGCCATCAATAACAACGGCACCCTCGGGCACGGGTACCGTGTCGACTCCGCCAATCGCGACAATTTTGCCATTGGTGACGACAACCGTCTGATCGCCAATGACGAACTCATCCGTCATTGGCACGACGTTGACATTGACGAAGACCGCGGTCTCCGCAAACGACGGTGCTGTGACACCCAATGTCGCAACGAGCGCGACAATTAACGCGCTAATTCTTATTCTGATCACGCCGCACGCACCTGATCCAGTGTTTCCTCACTGATGTTGCCACCACAGATGATGACGATGACATTCTTGCCGGCAACGCGCTCAGCTTCTTTTAGCAGCGCGGCAACTGCAACGCCCGCCGCACCTTCGATTGTGTCGCCTTCGGCTGCCATGTAGTCGCGCATTGCCGCCGCTATCTCGGCTTCGTCCACCGTAACAAAGTCGTCGACAACAGCCTGGTTGAGCGGAAACGTGACCGCGTCGGCTTCGATGCCACCTGCGGTACCGTCTGACAGCGTGGGCTCGCTTGGCAGATCAAGAATAGTGCCGGCTGCAATCGACTGTGCCATGACATCAGACGCTTGCGGCTGGCAGCCGTATATTCGAATGTCGGCGTTGTGTGCTTTGAGCACAGCGCCCACGCCACCAATCAGACCGCCGCCACCGACGGCGATGAATGCTGCGTCGATTTCGGGTAACTGCTCGAGCAATTCGACGCCACAACTTCCCTGTCCGGCGATGACCTGCTCGTCGTTGTACGGGGACAGGTAAAACATGCCATGCGTCTGCGCATGCTCGCGGGCGTGTTGCTCGGTATCGAGGCCATCAGTGCCGAAAAACTCCACGCTGCCGCCGTAGCTCTTTATTTTCGCAACCTTGGCCGCCGAAGTTTGCTCCGGTACGAATATCACGCCGTCGGCGTCGAGTGCTTGCATTGCACACGCAACGGCCGCGCCGTGATTACCGCTTGAGGCTGCCACGCAACCTTTCGCGCGCTGCTCCGGCGTAAGCGTCAATAAACGATTGCTGGCGCCGCGCAACTTGAACGACCCCGTGACCTGGCGGTTCTCGAGTTTGAAATACACATTGGCGCCGACCCGCTCACTAAATGCAGCGGAGCGCTGCAGGGGCGTTTCGTCGACGAATTCCCGGATGCGTTGCCGTGCCGCGTGTGCCCGCTCTGCCGTTTCGATCAGCAAATTGCGATCGGCGTCCGTCAAAGTGACTTCGCGTCGAACGTGTTACACGCGTTAACGTCGCCAGATCGCAGGCCAGTCTCGAACCAGCGGCGGCGCTGCTCCGACGTGCCGTGCGTGAAGGATTCCGGAACGACCGTGCCCGACCCTCTGCGTTGCAAGGTATCGTCGCCAATCGCGGCGGCGGCATTCAATGCCTCCTCGACGTCACCACGCTCCAGGAAACCGTGCGCCCTTTCAGTATGATTTGCCCAGACACCCGCGTAACAGTCGGCCTGCAATTCGAGTCGCACCGACAACGCATTCGCCTCCGCTCTGCTGACACGCTGTTTCATCGCGTGCACTTCGCCGGACGTTCCAGTCAGGTTCTGGACGTGGTGGCCAACTTCGTGCGCAATCACATACGCCTGCGCGAAATCGCCGGGCGCGTTAAAACGTGCCCGCATCGTCTCGTAGAAGCTCAGGTCGATGTAGGCTTTCTGGTCGGCGGGACAATAAAACGGGCCCATTGCAGCCTGCCCCTCGCCGCACGCAGACCCTGTTGCACCGCGAAACAGGACCAGCGACGGTTCGCGGTAACGACCGCCCTGCGCCCTGAAAATGGCGTTCCAGACATCCTCGGTGTCGGCCATCACAACCGACACCATGTCGGCCAGCGGGTCGTCTTTCAGATCCTCTGCCGACGGCTGCGTGCCCGCAGTGGACACCCCGCCCTGCAACAAAGGCGTCGGGTCTACGCCGAAATAGAGTGCAACCAGTACCAGGACGATCGTTCCGATACCGCCACCGAGCACGCCACGCCGACCACCACCGCGACGCCGGTCTTCAATGTTCGAACTCCGTCTTCTACCTTTCCAGCGCATGCCGGCCTCCGTATCAAGGGTCCTGTATTGTCAGGCAAGAAGCGGCGATTGCCAAACCGGGTTCGGTTCCTCGTCAGCGGCAGCCACTCTTCACATCTGGCTTTCCATTGGCAGAAAGCTCATCAGCCGGGTTGAAATGCGGCGTCCGACGCTGGTATGCGGCTCCACAGACG
>JBCAZN010000291.1:0-4053 GCA_038533035.1 Pseudomonadota bacterium | reverse complement strand
GCGGCAGGCAATCCTCGATGGGCACGAACTGGGCGTCGCGATAGCCCGAGAAGTGGGCGATGACGCGTACAAGCGACTACATAACTAAATGAGTGACGAAACCGTGAACTACGAAGAAATAATCTACGAGGTCGACGGCCCGGTAGCGACGATTACGATGAATCGTCCGGACACCCTGAACGCGCTGACGAGCCTGACGCAAGCGGAGATCCGCCATGCACTGGATGCCTCGGAACGCAATCCCGATGTCATTGGCACGGTGCTGACCGGCGCCGGCCGCGGCTTTTGCTCCGGTGTCGACATGAATGCACTCGGTAACATGACGAAAGCGGGCAAGCGCGTTGGGCAGACGTACGAGCAACTCGCGGCTGACCCGGGCAACCCGGACGACGATCCAAATTTCCAGGGGTCGCCAACGTATTTTCTTGGCTTGCGCAAACCGCTGATCGCCGCGGTCAATGGCGCTTGTGCAGGTCTTGGATTCAGCTATGCAACGTTTTGTGACATGCGCTTTATTGATCCGAAAGCACGTTTTATTACGTCGTTCGGACCGCGCGGGCTGATTGCAGAGCACGGCACCAGCTGGATGCTGCCGCGCATCGTCGGTCCATCGAATGCGCTGGACTTGTTCTGGTCATCGCGGCGCCTCGAAGCAGAAGAGGCCTATCGAATCGGCTATGCGAACCGCCTGTGTGACGACGGTGCCTGTGTCAGCGATGCACAGGACTATTTGCGCACCATTGCCGGCACGTCGGCGCCCATGTCGATCATGATGATGAAAAAGCAGGTCTATCGGCACCTCAACCAGGAGCTGGGCGATGCAATGAGCGAGTCGACTCGCTGGATGGACGAGAGCCTGGCACGCGGTGACTTCAAGGAGGGCGTTGCGTCCTTCGTAGAAAAACGCCCGCCGAATTTTCAGCGCATTGAGGTCGAGTAGCCGGCCCGGAGCGCATGATGAAAGCAGCTTACCTGGGACTTTCCGCGCTGTTTCTGTACATGGTGTACATCCAGTTCAATGACCCGGATCCGCTGTACTGGATCGTCGTTTACGGCGGCGTCGCTGCCGTTGCGCTAGGCCACGCGTTTGGCAAAGCGAGCGACTTCTGGACGGTCGCCCTGATCGGCGCGACGCTCGGCGGAATGATCATTGCGGCACCGGGCTTTGTGGAATTTGTCGCGGCCGGCGATATCGCCGCGATGGGTGATATGAGAAACGCAGGTTACGTCGAGCCCGCCCGCGAATTTGGCGGGCTATTGATTGCGCTTGGCGCGCTGGTTTATTGCTACAAGGCTAGAACCGATACGTCGCATTGATGCGTCCGCGCATTCCTGCGCCGGGAAAGCCGACGGCCTCGGCATAGTCCTCGTCCAACGCATTGTCCACCGCGAGCCCCAGTTTCAAACGCTCGCTTGCGTCAAACGTCAGTGCGAGATCGACGCGCTGATAGCCGTCGAGGAACAGGCCACCCGTCGGGATCGATGCTTCCCAGAATTCGGCTAGCGTCAGATAACCGGCCGTAAGTAACCAGCGGTCATCCAGGCGCCAGTCGACATCGATACCCCCACGCCAGCGCGGCCGCGATCGAAGTCGGGCGTCGGAGTCCTTGATATCGGTGTCCAAGTAACTGGCATGCAGGTTGAGACCAATCGATGCCGAGACGGCCCACTCCGCGGTGAGCTCGACGCCTTTACTGATTACTTTTGAGCGATTCACATTGGTGAACAGCATCGGGTCGAAATCAATCAGGTTCTCGAATTCGCTGCGGTAAACGCTGACGTCGATTCGCGCATCGGTTCCGAACGAGCGCCGATATCCGACGTCGAGACTCACAGCGGTTTCCGGAACGAGATCAGGGTTGCCAACCAGCGGGTGTGCGAGCGCGAAAAAGCTGGGCGCCTTGAACGCCTCGCTCCAGTTGACTCGCAGTGCGCCGCTGTTTTCCGGTAGCGGGTAAAGGACACCGAACTGGGCACTGGTTTCGCTGGAAATGTCGTCCGGATCGTCCCAGCGCAGGCTCGCCTGCAGCTGCACGTCGCCGAATGCGTACTCCAATTCCGCGAACGCGCTCAAGGTATCGCGCTCGAGTCCGAAGTTTGTGGGTAACGGAAAGCCGAAATCCAGAAACCCGTTACTTTCGCCGTCTTCGTTTTGCCACTCGGCACCTAACGCGAGCGACGCATCGTCGCCAAGCTCGCGGGAGAACCCGACCGAAAGCAGGTTACGAGAAAATTCGCTGTTCGCGCCGTTCGGCGGTACGCCGTCAAACACGCCGGGGGCGATGCCCGGCGAGACAGCGTTCTCGTTGCGTTCGTAATGGCTGAGCGCAATGCGGGTTCGCCAATCCGGTCCGGTCGCCCCGTTGAAGAACAGCCGGACATGCGATTCCTCGACGTCGCGTCGATCCACTTCGCGCAGCAGCGCGTACACCGGTCCGCCGCTGTCTTCAGGAAAACTCCAACTTTGCGCATTCTGATAGCGCAGCTGCACGCCGGCATCGGCTGACTCACCCACGTTAAAACGAAGCGAACCGTTAAGCCCCCAGTCGTCGTAGCTCGCACCTTCGATATCGCCGTCTTCGTTCAGGGCATGCACGGTGATGACGCCGTTGGCAGCACCGATGTCGCCACCCATTGCGAACCGTGCGGACTGCAAGCCGTGACCGCCGACTTCAGCGTTCACGGCCACACCGTCGACATCTGTGCGGGTCACGATATTGATAACGCCCGCAAGCGCATCGGAGCCGTACAGCGCCGACATCGGCCCGCGAATGATTTCAACGCGCTCAACGCTGCCAATATCGAGGTAGGAAAAGTCGTACGAGCCGCCGCGAGTATTCGTGG
Source organism: Pseudomonadota bacterium (assembly GCA_038533035.1). Taxonomy (GTDB): domain Bacteria; phylum Pseudomonadota; class Gammaproteobacteria; order Steroidobacterales; family Woeseiaceae; genus UBA1847. The sequence continues at coordinate 1,209 of JBCAZN010000291.1, read as the reverse complement.
GGTCGTTCACCTTGATGCCGTCGATCAGGACGACCGTAAAATTCGACTCGCCACCGCGAAGCACGACGCTGGTGACGCCGCCGCGACCGCCTTGCTGTACAACATTAAGGCCCGCAACGTGCCGCAACAGTTCGGTCACATTGGCTAACTGACGGGCGTCAATTTCGTCCCGACCAATGACGGTCGCGGACTGCGTGAGTTCTGTCGCTGGACGCTCGAGGCGGGAGGCTGTAACGACAATCGACTCAATGTCGGATGCCTGAGCAACCTGGCAGAAGAGAACGATCACCGCGACCGTCGGAAATGGGGGAATTCGGATCATGAAACAGCGTTTTGTGTGGTTGAATTGACGGTGCACTACGTCTAAAAAATCAGGGGGCATCATGCGCAAGGTCTACTTCATTCTACTGGTCGCCGTGCTGATGTCGCCAGTTGCAAATGGTGCACCGCTTGTCGTCACTCAGGACAGAGAGGCTGGCACCATTTCCGTTTTTCGTAGCGGCGAAAGCGAACCCATCCTGACACAAAATGCGCGCGAAGACTTTCGCCCGTATGTGCACCCGATTGTGGCGCCGGATGGCAACGGCATACTCACAGAGCACCAACCCGGCCATCATCCGCATCAGACCGGGCTCTACTGGGGCTTCAAGAACGTGAACGAGCGCGACTACTTCCACAACCCGGAAGGAACGCATTGGCGGCGCGTAAGTGCAACGGTGTTGAACCCCAAAACATCGGACGCCTATCCTGACGTTGAGTGGCGCACGGTTTACGACTTGCTTGACGAAGCAGGGAATGCCGTCATGCGCGACACGCAGACCTGGAAAATGCGCGAAGAGGACGACGAGTACGTTCTTGAGCTGACGTGGAATGGCGAGGCGCTAACCGACATTACGATCGGCCAGGAAGACTACAGCCCGCTGTTTTTGCGCATGCCGTGGACGCGCGACGTCAATGGCGAGGCGAATAACAGCATGCGCGACAGTAACAGTGGCGCGGAAGGCAAACGGGCGGTCTGGCTGGACGTGGGTATGCAGGTCGAGGGACGCGACGCTGATGATGGCAGGGCCCACATTGCTATTTTCGATCACCCTGAAAACAGGAGTTTTCCGCAGCCGTGGCGTGTGGATTATCAGCTCGGTGTTGGTCCTGCCAGTTCACGCCTCGGTGCGTGGGACATTCCGCAAGGCGAGACGGCTGTCTACAAAC
>JBCAZN010000290.1:0-4060 GCA_038533035.1 Pseudomonadota bacterium | reverse complement strand
TGATAACCTTGTTTGGATTCGCCATCTGCGCCTCGGATTCCTTTTTCATTTTTGCGAATTTTTCGGGGTCGTTCTTTTTCATTTCTTCTGAACATCCAGTCATAAGGACCGCAAGAATGACGGTAGGAATACAGCGTCTAAACGCCGTGTCAGGTTTCATATCAGTGGTCTTCATTTTTCGTTTTTAACACAATCTACATCGTCGGTTCTGGGGTAGTTCCCCCAAATTGCGGTTGCCTAAGGCAGCGGATAGCAATAACTTGGGCATCATTAAGAATGGGGGTTGTACCAGGATGAAGCAGAATTTCATTGCCGGTGAATGGGTTGATGGCGTTGGCGCCGAAGCCAATATCAATCCGTCAGACACGTCGGACGTGATCGGCGAGTACGCGCTGGCCGATGCGGCCCAAACCGAGCAGGCCATTGAAGCCGCCCACCAGGCGCTGCCCGGCTGGGCCAACTCGCCGATCCAGCAGCGCAGCGACATGCTGGACAAGATCGGCAATGAAATCCTGGCGCGCAAAGAGGAACTCGGTGAGCTGGTGTCCCGAGAGGAAGGCAAGACGCTTCCCGAGGGCATCGGCGAAGCAATGCGTGCCGGACAAATCTTCAAATATTTCGGCGCAGAGGCGTTGCGACTGGGCGGCGAGGTGTTCGATTCAGTGAGACCGGGCGTCGACGTGTCGATCATCCGGTCTCCGGTAGGCGTCGTCGGGCTGATCCTGCCGTGGAACTTCCCGATCGCCATCCCGGCCTGGAAGGTTGCACCGGCGCTGGCCTACGGCAACTGCGTGGTCTTCAAACCGGCCGCGCTGGTACCGGCGACCGCCCATGTCATGTCCGAGATTATCGTCAACGCCGGCGTTCCAGACGGCGTGTTCAACCTTGTCATGGGCAGCGGCTCAAAGGTCGGCGCGACCATCGTGAATCATCCGAAAGTGAATGCGATCAGTTTTACCGGGTCAGTGCCCACCGGGCGTGGTGTTGCTGCGGCCGCGGTCGCACGCTCGGCCAAGGTCCAGCTGGAAATGGGCGGTAAGAACCCGCTGGTCATTCTGGATGACGCTGACCTTGGCACTGCCGTCGAGTGTGCAGTCAACGGCGCCTACTTCTCTACGGGTCAGCGCTGCACCGCCTCAAGCCGACTGATTGTGACGGCGGGTATCCACGACAAGTTTGTTGCGGCGATGCAGGAGCGACTGTCGGGTCTTGTGACCGATCATGCGCTGAAAGCCGGCACGGACATCGGGCCCGTGGTCGATGAGCGTCAACTGCAGCAGGATATTGACTACATTCAAATTGGCATCGACGAGGGTGCGAACCTGGTTTGTGGTGGTGAGCAAATAACGCGCGACACGAAAGGCCATTTCCTGACGCCGGCACTGTTTACAGAAACGAACAACGACATGCGAATCAACCGGGAAGAAATATTCGGTCCGGTTGCGAGCGTTATTCGTGTCAAAGATTACGACGAGGCGCTCGCGGTCGCGAACGACACCGAGTTTGGCTTGTCGTCCGGTGTCGTTACGACGTCACTGAAATATTCCACGCACTTCAAACGACACATTCAGTCTGGGGTTACCAATGTCAATCTACCGACCGCGGGCGTGGACTATCACGTGCCGTTCGGCGGTACCAAGTCATCCAGCTACGGTGCGCGGGAGCAGGGCGAGTATGCGAAGGAGTTTTACACTACGGTAAAAACAGCATACACGTTGGCATAAGCAAAAAATAACAACAAGTCGGGAGGGACGCGTGAGCATCAGGATAGGCATAGTTGGTCTTGGATTCGGTGCGGAATTCATTCCCATTTACCAGGCACATCCGTCGGCAGAGCTGGTTGCTATCTGTCAACGGTCAAAAAAATCTCTTGACGAAATCGCAGATCGTTTCGATGTTCCCAAACGGTATACGGATTTTGCCGACATGCTGGCCGACGACGAGATTGATGCCGTGCACATCAATACGCCGATCCCGATGCACGGCCAGCAATCGATTGAGGCGCTAAAAGCCGGCAAGCACGTTGCCTGTACCGTGCCGATGGCAACAACGGTCGAGGAGTGCGAGGAAATCGTGCGACTCAGCGAATCGACCGGCCTCAAGTACATGATGATGGAAACGGTCGTGTATTCGCGCGAGTACCTCTTTATGAAGGAGCTGCGCGACACGGGCGAACTTGGCGACATTCAGTTTCTTAAAGCATCGCACCAGCAAGACATGGAGGGCTGGCCCGACTACTGGCCGGGGCTGCCGCCGATGCACTATGCGACGCATTGTGTCGGACCGATTCTCGGACTGGCCGATACCTACGCGACCGCCGTGAGTTGCCTGGGATCGGGCAAGATTCGCCCCGAGCTGCAGAAGCACTACGGCTCGCCGTTTGCCATCGAGACCTGTCATTTCAAACTGGCCGATTCCGATGTTGTGGGCCACGTTTACCGATCCTTGTTCGATACCGCGCGCCAGTATCGCGAAGGTTTCGAAGTGTATGCATCGAAAAAGTCGGTCGAATGGCCGCTGGTCGAAGGTGAGGAACTTGTTGTGCATACAGCGGGCAAGGCGGAGCCGGAAATTCCGGAGCGTGTCGCATGCCCCGATTTTGCGCACTTGCTCCCGGACGAGCTGTCACCGTTTACATTGGCGGGTGTTTATAACAACGAAGACGAGGAACACCTCTCCTTCACACAGGGTGCCGGGCACGGTGGTTCACATCCGCACCTGGCGCACCAGTTCGTCGAAATGCTGGTGAGCGGCAAGCAGGCCTATCCAGGTCCTCGAGCGTCGGCGAATATCACCTGCGTCGGAGTGCTCGCGCACGAGTCCGCAATGAACGGCGGCGTCGAAATGGCGTTGCCTGAGCTCACGCTAGGCGGTGACGCATGAGTGCCGCGGCGGCGAGGGCGGAGGACTACAGCGACGCGCAAAAACGTTGGTTGTTTATTGGCTGTTTTGTCGCACTGACGGCGAGCTCGTTTGGCTTCGTGGTTCGCGCGCAACTCATCGGCGAATGGGGTCTTGAGTTCAACCTCACCGAAGTGCAGAAGGGCGAGATCTTCGGCGTCGGGCTCTGGCCGTTCGCTATCAGCATCATCTTGTTCAGCCTGGTCATCGACAAGATTGGCTACGGCAAAGCGATGGTGTTTGCCTTTATCTGTCATGCCTTATCCGTTGTTCTAACAATCTCGGCGACCGGTTACTGGTCCCTGTATGTCGCTACTTTCATAGCGGCACTCGGTAACGGCACAGTTGAGGCTGTGATCAATCCAGTCGTCGCGACCATGTACCCCAAAGAGAAGACCAAGTGGCTGATCATATTGCATGCGGGCTGGCCTGCCGGCCTGGTGCTTGGGGGCATCCTGGCGATCGGCATGGGTTCCGTCGGCTGGGAGTGGAAAGCCGCGTTGATTCTCATCCCGACTTTGACCTACGGCGCAATGTTGTTCCGCCGCAGTTTTCCGATCAATGAGCGGGTGGCGAGTGGCGTGTCCTACCATGCGATGCTCAAGGAAACCGGCGCTCTGGGTGCCTTGATCGTCGTGTACCTGATCGTCGCCGAGATCGGCCGCGTCTTCGGCGTGAATCCGTGGCTGAGCACCGCAATCGCGGTGGCCATCGCGGCCGCGTTTGGTCTCTACGTCAGGTCACTGGGGCGACCGATATTCGTCATCCTGTTGCTGCTCATGATTCCGCTGGCAACGACGGAACTCGGTACGGATGCGTGGATTACGCCATTAATGGTGACAGAAATGGCGGCGCTGAATCTGCACCCCGGATGGGTGCTGATCTATACATCGGCGATCATGCTGGTGCTGCGGCTTTTCGCCGGACCGATCATGCACAGGATGTCGCCGCTCGGGCTGCTGATGGCGAGCAGTGCGGTGGCTGCGGTGGGTCTCGTCGCGCTGTCGTCGACGGCCGGCATGATGATTTTCGTTGCAGCGACGATTTACGGCCTCGGCAAGACATTCTTCTGGCCGACCATGCTTGGCGTCGTTGCCGAGCAGTACCCGAAGGGTGGCGCACTTACCCTTAATGCAACGGGCGGTGTCGGCATGCTGGG
>JBCAZN010000289.1:0-4060 GCA_038533035.1 Pseudomonadota bacterium | reverse complement strand
GTACGCCGAGCGCAAAGACAAGAGCATTTTGTTCTGGCGGTCACTGCCCGTGACTGACGCCGAGACCATTATCTCCAAGCTTCTGACCGCCGTATTTGTGCTGCCCGGCGTCAGTCACGGGCAGTGACCGCCAGAACAAAATGCTCTTGTCTTTGCGCTCGGCGTACAACGCATCGAGGCAATAAAAGACGGTCAGGATCGCGAGCGCCACGAAGAATATCCACGACGTGCCGAGGAAAAATCCCGTCAGCACAGCGCGTCGCTCAGCGTCTCCCGCGACGTTCTGCGCGCCAAAAATGGCCATGTCGAGTTCTTTTGCGAAACCCGACGCAAACATCAGCATCGTAAGCACCGAAAGCGTGACGATGATGCCGATCGCACCGGGCGTAATGAATATCGAACGATGCTCCCAGAGCTCACGCCGCAGCAGAATCAGTTGATGTGCAATCATTTGCGCGCCTCCTTGATCTTCGCCACAAAGAGGTCGGCGACCGATGGGGTGCGCAACTCGCCAAGCCCCTCCAGGTTTTCGCGGGCCACGCCTTCGAACAACATGACTGATTTGCCAAAGATATCGCCTTCTGCGATCGGCCCGAAGCCACGCGCTTTGACGGCGTCATCGCCTGATGCCATCACCTCAACGTAGGTGTTAGTGATCTCTTCCATCGGCGAATCGAGCAGGATCTTGCCGTCGTTGATAAACATGATATCGGTCAGCAGATTTTCGACTTCCTCGACCTGGTGCGTCGTAACAAGAATCGTGCGCTCCTCGTCAAAATAATCGGACAGCAGGTTGGCATAAAACTCTTTGCGGAACAGGATATCGAGACCGAGCGTCGGTTCATCAAGAACCAGCAGCTTTGCATCGATCGCCATGATGATCGACAGATGAAGTTGCGTCACCATGCCTTTCGAGAGCTCGCGAACCTTCGCGCCTTTCTGCACCTTGGTCTGGGCAAGAAAGCCTTCTGCGGCACTGCGCGAGAAATTCGGATGGACGCCTTCGACGTAGTCGAGCAGCTGCGACACTTTTATCCAGCGCGGCAGCACGGCGACGTCGGCGATAAAACAGATGTTCTGCATCAACTGCTTGCGCTGGCGGAACGGGTCGAGCCCCATCACCGACATCGTGCCTTCGCAATCGGTCAGGCCAAGCAATGCTTTTAGCAAAGTCGTCTTACCGGCACCGTTAGGGCCGATCAGACCAAGAATTCTGCCTTTTTCGATCTCGAAACTGACATTGTCGACGGCCGTAAATGAGCCGAAGCGCTTGGAAACTCCCTGCGCACTGACCAGGCTAGTCATTCTCCCCTCCAGAATCCGAAGTATCCTTGTTGATGTTGTTCAGTAGTTCGGCGGGGTCGAGATCGAGGCGTTCGATCGTTGCGGCGACCTTTGGCCACTCCTTTTCGAGGAAACGCTGCCGTTCGTCTTTCAGCAACTGCGTTCGCGCACCGTCATTCACGAACATACCGCGCCCGCGTTTCTTTTCGACCAGGCCTTCGTCGACCAGCTCCTGGTATCCCTTGAGAACCGTCAGCGGATTCAATCGATACTCCGCCGCTACATTGCGCACCGAAGGCAGAGCGTCGCCGTCGCCGAGAACGCCCTCCAGAATCATCGCTACCACCCGATCCCGCAATTGGCGGTAAATCGGCTGGTCCTCATTCCACTTCGGATCCATCAGTTATTCATTCCTTAAAAGTGCGCCGGTTCGACAATCCGAACCGGCGCCAGTATTCCGTCGCTGATTTACTCGTCTTCGCTACGGAAATGACTCGGTTCGGCGGCAAAATCGATGCTGATGGTCAGCTCGTTGTCGCCAAGCTTGCCGTCAAAATGCAGATTCAGCCGATCGTCCTCAATCACGGTGTCGTTCCAGGTTGCCGTTTCTACACCGGCATCCGCCTGACCCGCCACGAGGGCAACCAGCATCAGCAGCATGACCGCAAGGCTCACGTAATCGTTAAATTGTACAGTTGGCATGGACATTTTATCTCCCCGGCATCCGCGCCGGCGCCCGCATCGGGCCCTTGGTAAATTAGTCGGTGACTTAGTGTTATAGTCAACTATAACACCAAAACCTTGGATTGCAACCCCAAACGTTCGATTTATAACCCCCCGCCCCGCGCCACACCGTTTACAGACCTACACAACGGAGGCATCCGATGGCGGTGAGCAGACTGGCAATGACCGAAAAACTGGCGGAATCACGACTTTCCCGGCCCGCAAACCTCGCCTATGCTGGGCTCATGGCGCATGCACCCGAAGACAGCGCCCTGATGCTTCGGTACCAGGATGGCGACGTCGCAGCGTTCGAAACGCTGTATCGGCGCCACAACGACGCGCTCTATCGTTACCTCCTCAGAATGTGTAAGCACCGTGCCACCGCGGAGGATGTCTTCCAGGAAGTCTGGGGCAAGATCATCAAAGCGCGCGACACCTATCGGCCAACCGCCAAATTCACGACGTTCATGTACCGCGTTGCGCACAACTGCTTCATCGACCATGTGCGACGCAACAAACGACACGCCAACAGCACCGAATTCGAGCCCGGCCTGCACGCAGCGCCGGGCGATTCGCCCGATATGGAAACCGAGCGCCAGCTTGCCAGGGAACGGCTCAACGAAGCACTGAAAGAACTTCCCGACGAGCAGCGTGATGCGTTCCTGCTGCACGAAGAGGCCGGCTTAAGCGTTGATGACATAGCACACGTAACGGGAAGCAATCGCGAAACTGCCAAGAGTCGGCTGCGCTACGCCGTCAAGAAACTGCGCGCAGCAGTAGAGGAACCACAATGAACAACGAGCAAAACGAAAGCGACACGCTCGTCTCGAATGCCTACCGCGAATCCGCGCAGGAAACCACGCCTCGCGCACTCGATGACGCGGTGCTGCGCATGGCTGCAAAGGGAAACAGCGCCACAAAGCTGCCGCGCTTGCTGAATTGGACGAAACCGCTGACCTGGGCACTCACGGCGGGATTGGCTGTCGCCATTTTCTACGTGCCACAGGTAGGCGACATCGCGCCGGGAACGGCGCCGCTGTCGCTTCCGGAATCGCAATCCGTTGCAACACCGCCCTCGGCAGCACTCGAAGAGGCGTTCTCGGCCGACCACGCCGATGTCATCCAGGAAGCCGAGAAGATGGCACGCATACGCGAGGGCGATGAGCAGCCGCCAGCGCTTGAAAAAGCTCGCAGAGAGCAGGAGTCGCGGGTCGAAGACGAGTTTGCCGATCAGGCTGTCGCGAGCCGTGCCCGGGGCACGACGCCGGCCGTCAGAAGCGATGCGCTGGCCTACGACCTGGCCCAGGAGAAAAAAGAGTCGGCAGACGACACCACCTGCAGCGAAACCAGCCGCGAGCAGGCACAAAGCTGGTATGACTGTGTTGTCGCGCTGCGCGATCAGGACCGGACACTGGATGCCGAGCGTGAAATGCTTGAACTGGTGGAGAAATTCCCGGATTTCCAGCCGAATAAGTAGTCTCTGGCAGTGCCTGCCGGGCCCGCCGATGCTAGAATCGCCGGCCCCAATCACCTGCTTATTCATGGAATCTCAAGAATGAAAGCCCCTGTTCGCGTCACCATCACCGGCGCTGCCGGCCAGATCGGCTACCAACTCGCTTTTCGTATCGCTTCCGGCCAGATGCTCGGAACCGACCAACCCGTCATTCTGCAGCTGCTCGAAATTCCGCCCGCCCTTGGCGCGCTCAACGGCGTCTGTATGGAACTCGACGACTGTGCGTTCCCGACGCTCGCCGGCATCGTTGCCACGGACGACCCGAACGTCGCCTTCAAGGACAGCGACTTTGCATTGCTCGTCGGCGCCCGACCGCGCGGACCCGGCATGGAAAGAAAGGACCTGCTCGAGGCCAACGCCGCGATCTTCTCGGTGCAGGGCAAAGCAATGAATGATCACGCCAGCCGCGATATTCGCGTATTGGTCGTCGGCAATCCGGCGAATACCAATGCACTGATCGCGAGCAGCAACGCGCCGGACATCGACGCCGGTAACTTCACGGCGATGACGCGCCTTGACCATAACCGCGCACTGGCGCAG
>JBCAZN010000288.1:339-4072 GCA_038533035.1 Pseudomonadota bacterium | reverse complement strand
TGGTTTTTCCGTGGAAAAACCAGGTCACTGACACCAGGTTTTTTTTAGATGAAGATGGTTGCCGGGTGTTCGAGCATTTCCTTGATGCGCTGAATCATCGCTGCGGCGTCGTAGCCGTCAACAAAGCGATGATCAAACGATGACGACAGATTCATCATCAGGCGCACGGCCACCTGGCCGTTAAACACCACCGGCCTCTCAACGGCGCGATTGACACCGATGATGCCGACCTCGGGCGAGTTAATAACCGGCGTCGATGCGATGCCGCCGAGTTTGCCGAGACTCGTGATCGTGATCGTCGACCCGGACAGTTCGTCCTTTTTCGCGCTGTTGTCGCGTGCCGCGTCGGCCACTCGACGAATTTCGGCGGCAAGACCGTTGACGTCCAGAATTTCAGCATGTTTCACAACCGGTACTTTGAGTCCGTCCGGCGTTTGCGTGGCAACACCCAGATGCACACCTTCGTGCTGCATCAGGACGTTGCGACCCTTGTCGTAGGTTGCGTTGCACTGCGGAAACTCGCGCAATGCCTTGATCAGTGCCAGACCGAGAAACGGCAGCAACGTCAGGCGTTCGGCCGGATCCGACTTCTTGCTGTTCATGTGTTTGCGCAAAGCCTCGAGCTCGGTGATGTCGAGCTCTTCGACGTAGGCAAAGTGCGGGATCTCGCGCTTGGCGGCGCTCATGCGTTCAGCAATCACGCGGCGCAGACCGATGACCTTGATCTCCTTGACGCCCGTAGCCGGCTGGCGTGACTGCGTTGCCGCTGCCGAATGGCCGCCATTGCCGACAAACGCTTCAAAATCCTGGCGCAGGATACGTCCGTTGGGACCGCTACCCGGTACCTGATTCAGGTCAACGCCCGCTTCTTTTGCGCGGCGACGAATCGCCGGCGACGTAATCACCCGCGTGCGCGATGCGTTGTTTACCGGTGCTGCCGCGGCAGCGGGTTGCACAGCGGCGACCGGTGCCGATGCTACCGCTGGGGTTTCAGGCTCACCCGCCGGCTCTGCAGCGTCGTTTGCGCTCACGTCAGATTCGAACACAACCAGTGGTGCACCGACGGCAACCATGTCACCGGGCTCGCCCGCCAACCGGGTCACTTTGCCGGTCACCGGTGATGACAGCTCAACCGCCGCCTTGTCCGTCATCATTGTGCCAACGACGTCCTCTTCGTTGACGACGTCACCGACCTTGATGAACCACTCACCGATCTCTGACTCGACCGTACCCTCACCGAGGTCCGGCAGTTTAAATATGTACTCGCTCATTCCGCCTCCATCACTCTGCGGATGCCCGCTTTCATGCGCTTCAGGCCCGGAAAGTACTGCCACTCGAATGCGTGCGGATACGGCGTATCCCAACCCGCAACCCGGCTTATCGGCGCCTCGAGATGATAGAAGCAATCCTTCTGCACCGTGGCAGCAAGCTCCGCACCGTAGCCAGCAAAACGTGTCGCCTCGTGCGCGATCATGCAACGGCCGGTCTTCTTCACAGAATCGGTCAGCGTCTTGACGTCGAGTGGCGCCATCGTGCGCACGTCGATCACTTCGCAATCGACGCCGGTCTCTTTTGCAGCAGCGATTGCAATATGCACCAACGTGCCATACGTAATAATAGTCAGTTCTTCGCCCGGCTGAGCGACCTCGGCCTCACCGATCGGCACCGTGTAATAGCCCTCGGGCACTTCACCTTTCGGATGCGCCGCCCAGCTTACCGCCGGCTTGTCCGGGTCGCCATCGAACGGTCCGTTGTAGATTCGTTTCGGCTCGAAGAACACAACCGGATCGTCGGACTCAATAGCCGCGATCAGCAATCCCTTTGCATCGTAGGGGTTCGACGGCATCACTGTCTTGATACCCGACACATGGGCAAACAACGCCTCGGGTGACTGCGAGTGTGTCTGCCCGCCGCGGATGCCGCCGCCGCATGGAGTACGAATCGTCACAGGGGAAAAGAACTCGCCGGCCGAGCGATAACGCAACCGGCCGAGCTCCGACACGATCTGGTCAAAGCCCGGGTAAATGTAGTCAGCGAACTGAATCTCGGCGACCGGCCGCAGGCCGTTGACGCCCATACCAATGGCCGCACCGATGATGCCGCCTTCCGCGATCGGCGCATCGATAACGCGGTGCTCGCCGAACTTTCGTTGCAGTCCGTCGGTGCAGCGAAACACGCCACCGAAATAGCCGACGTCTTCGCCGAGCACGACGACGCTGTCGTCGCGATCCATCATGACGTCGTGCGCCGAACGAATGGCCTCGATCATATTCATCTGCGCCACTACTCGTCTCCCATCACTTCGAGCATGCGTCGACGCTGCGATTCCAGGTTACGCGGCGTGTCAGCGTAGACGTCGTCAAACATCGATGCCGGATCGAGCCATGGTCCCTCGGTCATCGTTCCGTATTTCTGTGCTTCTTTCCACGCCGCCGTCACCTCGTCGCGCAGCTCGTTTTCGAGCGACTCGTGCTTGGCATCGGACCATTGCCCCTCGGCAATCAGGTGGTCGCGCAGACGCGCGATCGGATCGCCGAGCGGGAATGCATCCCACTCGTCTTTGGGTCGATACTTGCTCGGGTCGTCACTCGTCGAGTGGGCGCCGCCGCGATACGTCACGAGTTCGATCAACGTCGGGCCACCGCCACGACGTGCGCGATCTGCAGCCCACAGCGTTACGGCATACACCGCGAGCAGATCATTGCCGTCAACGCGAATACCCGGAATGCCGAGGCCGAGGCCGCGCGCGGCAAATGCACGACGCTCACCACCCGCCGTTCCCTGGAACGTTGAAATCGCCCACTGGTTGTTGACGACGTTGAGGATCACAGGCGCCTGGTACACGGCGGCAAATGTCAGCGCATGGTGAAAGTCGGCTTCTGCCGTGCTGCCATCACCAACCCAGCTCGCGGCGATGTGATCTTCGCCCTTGATCGCAGACGCCATCGCCCAACCGACCGCGTGCGGATACTGCGTGCCGAGATTGCCCGAGATCGAGAACACGTTGCCTTTCTTCGAGTGGTACATGACCGGCAGCTGGCGGCCAAGACACATGTCTTTCGTGTTCGACAAACACTGGCACATCAGGTCGACGAGCTTCTCGCCACGCAGCAGGTACAGGCCCTGCTGTCGATACGACGGGAAACACATATCGCCCGGGCGCAGCGCCAAACCTTGGCCCACCGCAACCGCCTCTTCGCCTTTCGCCTCGACGTAAAACGAGATTCGACCCTGGCGCTGGATCTGCCACATGCGCTGATCAAACGCTCGATTCAGCATCATCCAGCGCAGCGCAACCTGCAGGTCGTTCGCGTCGAGTTTCGGATCCCACGGACCCTTTGCTTCGTTACTCTCGTCAAGCACACGTACCAGATCGTTGGCGAGAAATTCGATGTCACGCGTGCGCGCGTCAATGGAGGGTTTGTCGACACTGCCGGCCGGTGACAGCTCGAGATAGCTGAAGTCCGGCTCTTCGCCCGGACGTGCTGTCGGCTTCGGGATATGCAATCGCGATTTCGAAATCATGCGGTCCTCTCGTTCCTTCAGGCGGCGATCAGTCGTCGCGCAAGCTCGTCGGCAAGTTCATTGGTGGGGCGGCCAGTTTTTTTCGATTCTTCGAAGATTTCTGTCAGTCGCAGCGGGATCTTTTCGACATCGGACTGCACCTGATTATCGGAAGAATTTCCGTCGTACTCGTGCCAGACACTGATTATACCGCCCGCGTTGATCACGT
>JBCAZN010000288.1:0-329 GCA_038533035.1 Pseudomonadota bacterium | reverse complement strand
AATCAGTGTCTGGCACGAGTACGACGGAAATTCTTCCGATAATCAGGCGCATACAGAATGTCCCGGTCCGCCAGCCGCTGGCCGTCCTCCAGTGTCGATAGCTGGTTATTCGCGGCCCCCGCAATCACCTTCGCTTTGATTTTCGGAATCGTCACGGACGTCAAAATATTGCCGAGCGCGCACGGCGCAAGCACATCGGCCTCCGCAAACAGGATGTCGGCGGGCGCCACGATCTCGGCCGGCATTGCCGCGGTAACGGCGTCCAGATTGGCGCGATTCACATCGGCGATCAGCAGCTTCGCGCCCGCGTCGACGAGCATGCGACAAAG
>JBCAZN010000287.1:0-4076 GCA_038533035.1 Pseudomonadota bacterium | reverse complement strand
CGGTAAGCGGCGACACCCTGGCAGTGCGCAAACCCGACCCGGCGCCGGTACTGTTGGCGTGCGATCTCGCGGGCGTGGATGCGCACCGCACGATCTATGTCGGTGATGCGGACCGCGACATTGAAGCGGGCCGCGAAGCCGGTACGGCGACAATTGCGGCCGCCTACGGCTATGTCACTGAAGACGACGATCCGCGCGAATGGGACGCCGATATCATAGCGACGACAACTGATGAACTGGCGCAAATCGTCATGAAAGCGGTTAATCTTGACGCCTGATGATGAGTTTCGAAATCAGTCCGGAACTATTGCGATACGGCCTCTCGGGCCTCGGTATTGGCCTGTTCCTCGGCGGGCTGCTGGTCTGGCTGATAAAACGCAGCAAACAACAGCAGCTGGAACGCGACCTTGATCAGCTTGGCCGCGAGCTAAAGAACCAGGAAGCGTTGCAGGCCGAGCGCGAAGCCGCGTTCGAACTGGCCAAGGCGAAACTCACGGACGCATTTGCCGATGTGTCGAATCGCTCGCTCCAGGCCAACAGCGAAAACTTCCTCAAACTCGCTGAGGAAAATCTCAAGGTGCAACAGGCGCGTGCAAAGAACGAGCTGACCGAGCGCGAAAAAGCGGTTGAAGCACTCGTCAAGCCGATCGAAACCGCGCTCAAGGCCTCGCAGGAACAAATCGCCGAAATTGAGAAGTCCCGAAATGAGGCGTACGGCGGCATCAAGAGCCAGCTCGAGGCGATGCAGCTCAGCCAGAAATCACTGACCCAGGAAACCCACAACCTGGTCAAGGCACTACGACGACCCGAGGTGCGTGGACGCTGGGGCGAAATTACCTTGCGTCGACTCGTCGAACTGGCCGGGATGGTCGAACATTGTGACTTTGTTGAGCAGGTGCACACGCAGATCGAAGGCCAGATTATTCGTCCGGACATGGTAGTTCGGATGCCCGATGAGCGTGAGCTCGTGGTTGACGTCAAGACCCCGCTGGACGCTTACCTGAGTGCCGCCGAAGCCGAGGACGATGCGCAGCGCAAGCTCGCACTCGAACGCCACGCCAAGAATGTGCGCGGCCATATTCGCATGCTGTCGACAAAAGCCTACTGGGGCCAGTTCGAGCAGAGTCCGGAGTTCGTCATCTTGTTTATCCCGGGCGACCAGTTCCTCAGCGCAGCACTTAATGAAGAGCCAGACCTGATTGAATACGCCCTGTCGCGACAGATCATTCTTGCAACGCCCACCAGCTTCGTCGCCCTGCTTAAAGCCGTGGCCTACGGCTGGCGCCAATTGGCGCTCGCTGACAATGCCAAGGAGATTCGCGTCCTTGCTGAGGATTTGTACGGCCGTCTGGCCACGTTCGTCTCGCATATGAACAAAGTCGGCCGCCAGCTCGCGAGCAGCGTAGAAAACTACAATCGAGCTGTGGGCTCACTTGAACGCAGCGTCCTGCCCGGTGCCCGCAAGTTCACCGAACTGGGCGTGGCCTCGAAAAAGAAAATCGAAAAACTCGAGACGCTGGAGCCAGTCCCGCGGACTCTTATCGAAGGAAACGATTCTTGAGCGTTGATCCACGATCGTACGCGTATAGCGACGATATCCTGCAAGGCCGCATTATTCTCATCACCGGCGCCAGCGACGGCATCGGACGAGCACTCGCGCTGGAATGCGCGCGCGTCGGTGCACAGGTGATTCTGCACGGGCGCAGCGTGCCGAAGCTCGAAAAGGTCTACGATGAAATCGAAGCGATTAATGGCGCGCCACGGCCGTCTATAGCCGTTCTTGACCTCGCATCGGCGAATTCAGAAAGCTACACATCGCTGGCGCAGACCATGCAGGACGAATTCGGGCGTCTCGATGGCCTGGTGCATAATGCGAGCATTCTCGGCGATCGCTTTTCGATCGAGCAGTACGACGCCGTCACCTTCCAGCGGGTTATGCACGTCAATGTGACGGCCGCGTTCGCATTAACGCAGGTGTTTCTGCCGTTGCTTAACCAGTCGGATGATGCGTCCGTGATCTTCACAAGCAGCGGTGTTGGCCGCACCGGCAAAGCATTCTGGGGCGCCTACGCGGTGTCGAAATTTGCGACCGAGGGTATGTCGCAAGTGCTCGCCGATGAACACCGCCACACGCAGCTGCGCAGTAATTGCATTAACCCGGGTGCAACGCGCACCGGCATGCGCCTGGCCGCGTACCCGGCCGAAGATCGCGATCAGTTGAAAGCCCCTGGGGACATCCTCGCCCCGTACATCTACCTGCTTGGGCCGGACAGCAGGGACGTTACCGGCGAGAGCATTGACGCTCAATAGGGATTACATGAACTAACGTTTCTTTCTATTTGTTTTATAACGTTTTTTCGTCTTTACACCAGCGCCGTGATGATCAACCGGCGGCTTTAAACCCGCCGCAACATAGAGCTGCCGTACCTGGGCCGGTGTCAGGGCTGAGTGCGAGCCGCGGCGCAGTTTGCGCGGCAGCTGAATGGGGCCATACGCAACCCGGATCAGGCGGCTGACCTCGTAGCCGATCGCCTCCCAGAGGCGCCTGACTTCCCGGTTTCGACCTTCCTTGAGTGTAACGTTGAACCAACGGTTGGCGCCCTCGCCGCCGCCAGACTCAATCGTCTCGAAACTCGCGGGTCCGTCATCAAGCTCGACGCCCTCTTTGAGCCGGGCGAGCTCCGCCTTGCCTGGATCGCCGTGTACGCGCACCGCGTATTTGCGAGTGATTTCAGCCGAAGGATGCATCAACTTGTTGGCTAATGCGCCATCTGTCGTGAAGATCAAGAGTCCGGTGGTTGTCAGGTCCAGGCGACCGACGGCAACCCATCGGGCACCTTTGAGCTCCGGCAGCGAGTCAAACACCAGCTTGCGTCCTTCCGGGTCTTCGCGACTCGTTACTTCGTCGCTGGGTTTGTTGTACACGAGGTGCCGGTGCGCCTGAGCGGCGTACTTGAGCGACAGCGGCCGGCCGTCGAGATTAATTTTTTCGGTGCCATCGATAGGTTGCCCGATCTCGGCAGTCTGGCCGTCGACGGTGAGCCGACCTTCACGTATCCAGGCTTCGACCTTGCGCCGAGAACCGTGTCCGGCCGCCGCGAGTACTTTCTGGATCCGGTCAGCCAACCGGCTTCGGCCACTCCGATACGACCAGCTCTTCGTCTTGCTCAAGCGCCTGGGCGTCTTCGGGTTCAGCCGCCTGCTCGGCGACGGTTTGTTCGGCTGCCCGGCCATCCGCTGCGTGCAGCACCGGAATGTCGGTGGCCTGCGCTTCCGGCAGGTCCGCACTCTCGTCATTGACGGCGGCTTCGCTGGCGACATCCGCAATCGCCTCGTCGGCGGCAGTATCCACTTCACCTGAGTTTTCGACTTCCGGCAAGTCAAGCTGGACACGCAAGCTCTCCCAATCCGAGAGATCGGCCAGCGGCGGCAAGTCGTCGAGTTTTTTCAGGCTGAAGTAATCGAGGAACGCCTTGGTCGTGCCAAACATCTCCGGGCGCCCCGGCACATCGCGGTGGCCGACCACCCGAACCCAGTCACGCTCGAGCAACTGGCGCACGATATTCGAGCTGACCGAAACGCCGCGAATCTCTTCGATCTCGCCGCGTGTAATCGGTTGTCGATACGCGACGAGCGCCAGAGTCTCAAATAACGCGCGTGAGTAACGCGGTGGGCGCTCCTCCCAGAGTTTCTGCAATCGATCGGCCATCGACGCTTTCACCTGCATGCGAAAGCCCGACGCGACCTCGGAGATAACAATGCCCCGCTCTTCATACTCGTCATTGAGATCCGCGATTGCCTGGCGAATCTCCGACTTCTCCGGCGCCATGCGGCCGTCAAACAGTCCTTGGAGCTGGTCGATATTAAGAGGACGTCCGGCTGCAAGCAGCGCCGCCTCGATAAAGTATTTGATCTCTTGCTGGTCCATTACTCGGCTTCAGGTATCTCGTTTTGTTCGTCATCGACCAGTCGAACCGATGATGCGGCACGCACGTGCAGTGGCGCGTATATGTCGGACTGCACGACCTCGATGACAGATTCTTTTAGTAGTTTAGGATCGCGATAAATGTCACGGC
>JBCAZN010000286.1:0-4095 GCA_038533035.1 Pseudomonadota bacterium | reverse complement strand
TGCTCGTGGTCGTAAAATATTTCATGAATCCCTTTTGCCTTGTTGTTCTGACGGGGCTGTCACGGACAAAATAAAAGCGGTAGTCTAACTGTTTCAACGACATACAGCTACGTCCGTCCCATATATGACCCGCATTCTCGACCGTTACATTTTCCGCGAGATCGCCAGCTCCTGGCTGGGTGTCACGGTCGTGCTGTTGATGATCCTGCTGACGAACCAGTTTGCCCGGGTTCTCGGCGACGTGGCGAAGGGAAAGTTGCCCAAAAACGCGGCTTTTGACGTCATCGGCCTGTCCGCCGTGCAGTATTTGACGATTCTTGTGCCGATCGGCCTGTTTCTGGCCATCATGCTGGCGCTCGGGCGGTTGTATCGCGATAGCGAATTACCGGCGATGATGGCCTGTCGCGTAGGGCCAATGGGGATCTATCGCCCGATGTTCGGTCTCATGATTCCGCTCGCGCTCGGCGTCGCCTGGCTGTCGATTGATGGCGGGCCGCGTGCGATGACGGCGGTCGATCGCATTGGTGCCGAGGCGCGCCGCGAAGCCGACCTGGCCAGCATGGAACCGGGCAAGTTCACAGTGTTCGGACCCGACAAGGCGGTCGTCTACGGCAACAGCGTGACGCCCGCCGGCATGATGGAGAATGTTTTCATGCAGCGCATGGTCGGTGAGGGCGTAGTGGAAGTTGTCATTTCAAGGTCAGGGGAGATGGTGGAGTCAGACGACCCCGATACTCGGCTGCTAGTCTTGCGCGATGGCCGCCGCTACGAAGGCGTACCGGGGACCAACAAGTTTCGGGTGGTCGAATTTGCCGAGCACGGATTGCCGTATCGCTTACCGAGTCTCGAGACACCTGAACCCAAGCCACGGGCGATGTCATTCGCGGCGCTCATGCGCTCGAATGATCCGGAACACATCGCCGAATTGCAGTGGCGCCTGAGCGTGCCGCTCGCAACAATCCTGCTCGCGTTTCTCGCTGTGCCGTTGTCACGCAGCCAACCGCGTGCCGGGCGTTACGGGCGCATCGCGATCGGTCTGCTCGTGTTCATTATTTACCTGAACCTGTTATCTGCGGCGAAGGCCTGGGTCGAACAGGAGGCGATACCGCCGCAGCTGGGCATGTGGTGGGTGCACGGCGGGATGCTCGGCTTCACATTGTTGTTGCTGGGTGCACAGAACGGTGTGTTCAGGAGAGTGCGGCGTTGAATACGCTCCTCAACCAATACCTGATGCGCACGATCTTGGCGAGCACAGCATTGGTGCTGGTTGTACTGCTCGCCATTGCAGGCCTGCTTGAATTTGTCGCCGAGCTGGATGACACGCAGGGTGACTACCAGACACCGCAAGCGATTCTTTATATTGCGTTACGACTACCAAATCTCGCTTTCGAAATGCTGCCGGTGGCGGCACTGATCGGATCATTGCTTGGCCTGGGCGCACTGGCGGCCAATAGCGAGATTATTGTCATGCGATCAGCCGGGCTGTCGGTTCGAGCGCTTGCCAAGATGGTGTCGAACACCGGGCTTGTCATGCTGGTGCTCACAGCGCTGCTGGGTGAGTTCATCGGCCCGCCGCTCGACTTTTACGCACGCAACATGCGCGTTGAAGCACGCTATCAGCAAAGTGACGATGACCTTGGTAATGAAACCTGGGTCAAGGACGGCGACGTCTACCTGAATCTTGAGCGTGTCAATCCCGACTTCGACTTTGGCAGTCTGTACATGTATCGCTTCGACGGCGACCGACTGGCCTCAATAGCTATTGCCGAAAACTCAGGCATTGACGAGAACGACCAGTGGATGCTCGAGAATAAGCGCGAAACCCGATTTGAGCGCGACGGCGTTCAGGTCGTCGAGGAAACACGGACTACCGAAACGTTTGAAGTGAATGCGGAGTTACTTGGCAGTGCGCTGGCGAAACCGCTGAGCCTATCGGCGCGCGAAATGCTGAGCTATATCGATTACCTGAAACGCAACGACCTGGATGCAACGCAATACGAAACGGAATTCTGGAATCGCGTTGCGAGAACGTTCACGGTCTGGATCATGCCGGTCCTGGCTCTGGCCTTCGTATTCGGGTCGTTACGCTCGGGCAGTGCGGGTGCGCGGCTGATGATAGGCGTAGGCATTGGTTTGGCCTACTACCTCGCGAGCGAGTCGCTGGCGACATCGGGGCAGGTGTTCAATCTGAACCCGATTGTGATGACCTGGCTACCTTCGATTGCGTTGATGGCAATAACCGTGTTTGCGCTGTCGCGCGTTCGTTAGTTACGTCTCTTTTGGGTAGAACATGATGCGCGTGCCGCTCAGGCGGTCATGCCACGTCAGGTTGTCCTTGTCCCAGAGCTGCCAGAGAAAACCGAGCCCGAATGGAGCCCAGGAAAGAAGTGCTGCGACAAAACGCGTGGTTGCCTGCGCGACGTTGACTTTGCCGCCGTCCATGGTTTCAAGCTGCAGTCGCCATGATTGCATGCCGAGTGTGCGTCCCGAGCGCAACCAGAAGCCGACGAAGAACAAGTAAATCACGGCGAACAAGACGGCCCGATAGGCCAGGTTATCTCCCATTTCCACGGGTTCGCCACCGCGCATGGCGATAAACGGCAATGTGGCGAGAAACAGCAATGCTGTAATCAACAGCAGGTCATAAATCATAGCCGCGATGCGGCGAAGCAGTCCGGTGGGTTTCATTATCTATACGGTCTTGAAGAATTCGGCCATACGTTTTCGTGTCGCGGCATCCGGTAACGGACCGCGACCAGCGCCGAGATTGTCGATCATGTGATGGGGTTTACTGGTCGCCGGGATAACGCAGGTAACAGCCGGGTGGCTGATTATGAACTTAAGGAAGAACTGCCCCCAGCTTTCTGCAAATTCCATCGCCCAATTGGGCAGTGTCTTACCGGATACTGTACGAAACAGCCGGCCGGCCTGGAATGGTCGATTAATGATCACAGCAATACCCAAGTCGGCCGCCATAGGTAGCACGCGCTCTTCGGCTTCGCGTTCGCCAAGCGAGTAGTTGATCTGGATAAACTGCGGCTCGAATTCCTGCATTTCTCGTGCAAGCGCCGCTTGTGCACTGGCGGTGTAGTGCGTCAGACCGCTATAACGAATACGCCCGTCCTCCTGCCATTCCCGGATAGACGCCATGTGCACTGCGGTGTCACGCAGGTTGTGTACCTGCATCAGGTCGATGACCTTGGTGCTCATGAGTTCGGCCGAGCGTTGCATTTGCTTAAGTCCTGCTGCGCGCCCGTCAGTCCAGACCTTGGTAGCAAGGAACAGCTTATCGCGTTCAATGCCCGCATCGATGACGTCACCAATGACGCCTTCGGAGCGGTTGTACATGGGTGAGGTGTCAATCACGCTTCCACCAGCGCCGGTCAGGCGCTCAAGGATCGTTTTACGGGCGGCGATTTCGTCCGCCGTGCTGTCAACGTCAAATACGCTGTATGTGCCCAGGCCAACGACAGGCAGCTGTTCGCCGGAACTCGGAATGGGCTTGGTGAGCATCGCATCGGCTGTGTGCCCAAGCGCAGGAGCGAAACCCAGTGCGGCACCAGCGGCGAGTACTTCGCGACGTGTCCAGTTAGTCATGCGACCCCCGTATTTTTGAGCGCCTTAGCGCGTCGCTTGTATTCACGACCCAGCCACAGCGAAATCGCGGTCCAGATAGCGGCGAACGGAATCATGAGTGTCGAAATGTAGACCCAGGTCAGACCGATAATCGGCGCCATAAGCAGTTTGATCGTCCAGGTGCCAAAAAGATCCCCCGCTCGGTAGATCGGGACGTCGATAAAGTTCTTCGCTTTGTACTTGTCCTCGGGTGAGACCACGGAATACAGCATGTCGGTTGACGGTTTGGTGAAGCCGAAGCCGAGGCCGCGACGAACTACGGTAAGAATCGCAACACCCAAGAGCGTCGGGTCCATGGCCAGAATCACGAACCCGATGATCGAAAGAGCGGGCATAACGGCCAGTGCGCGACCAATCCCGAAGTGGTGGACCACGCGCTTGACGATGAACATCTGCCCCAGCATCGCAATGATGTTTTGCGCGACGTTCATGTTCGAAAAGAATCGAACCTGTTCGTTC
>JBCAZN010000285.1:0-4097 GCA_038533035.1 Pseudomonadota bacterium | reverse complement strand
CGCGGATGAAGTGCGCGACAATTACGTCGCACGACACGTAGACGGTGCGTGGCAGCCCGGCGTGCCGATCGCGATAAATCGCAACCGGTCCGGAGCTCGCAACGGCGACGTCAGTCTGGCAGCAATCGCAAATAAGATTGTCGACTTCCGATTCGGCCGATAGCTCGCCTTTTGCATTCACGGTCGCGGCGCGCAACGTCATACCGCCGTCAGGTGTATTCCGTCCGTCCAGCCAGAGCAGACCGGTGCCCTCAGGCATCGGATAAACCGACACGAAGCCGTGCTCGGTTGGCGTGCCGTCGTCGTGCGGCCGGTAGGAAGTCGCCCAGCTTTCTCCAGCGTCGTCGGTCCTCGAGAGCATGACGTCGTAGGAGTAAGGTCCGTCGGCACTGTAACTCAGCCAATGTGCCAGGAAAGCATCACCGCCCAACGGCGTCACCGCCGGCAGGTCGGCCCAGTTGACGAACATCTTCGGGTCTTCGATGACGTCTGAAACGTCGCGCCATTTGCGATCGAAATATCGTGCAAATCGTAACTGCGCTCCGCTCTCCGAACGCTCCATCCAGCTCAAGGTAGTCATCCCGTTAGCGTGCGACAGCCGCGGTCCGAGCGACACCCCGTCGGCACGGACGGACACGGGAAGCGCCTCTTCAAAACCGGGCAGCGACTGCTTTGTGCAGCCCGAGAGTATCGCTACAAACAGGCTGGCGAACAGTATTTGGTGTGCGTTCATGACCCCATTATGCAAGTAAATTCGGCGGGTTGCTGAATTATGCAGGGACTGTATACTGCGACGCCTGCTCGCGGTGTGGTAGTTTCCAAACACACCCAAGAAACCACCGAGGCTAGGTGGCAGAGTGGTTATGCAGCGGCCTGCAAAGCCGTGGACGCCGGTTCGATTCCGACCCTAGCCTCCATTTCTTACCTGTAGCGCCCGGGTGGCGGAATTGGTAGACGCAGCGGACTTAAAATCCGCTTCGAGAAATCGAGTACAGGTTCAAGTCCTGTTCCGGGCACCACTCACGGACACTCCGAAAGTGATCCGTTTCACAGTCAAAACCACGACTGGTTAACAGTTTTCGTGCGTATCGATAGCGATCGCTGGCGGGACTCAGTAGGTAATGCCACAAATGAAGCTCGTACCTGGAGAGTTTCATGGCTGCTACAGCTGAAAGCAAAGTGGACTACCGGCTGCTCGATCGCCTGAGCAACCTGGTGATATGCAGTTGCTGTTTGCGACGCGGCAAAGTCACGCCCGTGCCACAGGTCATTTCGGACCGCCACTCTTTGACAAACGAGTGCCCGAGATGCCGTCACGAGAATAGGGACCGCCACGGTGTGCGCAGCAAAATCGGCAAAGTCCTGACGTTGCACCGCTAGGCGAAACTCAACGCCGTACCGGTTTGAGTTTGCGGCTTGGGTCCGTCCGCATTGGGTGCGACAATAGGGCATGGCCAAGCTCTACTTTTACTATTCTTCGATGAACGCGGGTAAGTCGACCGCGTTACTCCAGTCTTCCTATAACTACCGCGAACGCGGCATGAACACGCTTGTCATGACGCCGCAGCTCGATGATCGCTACGGTGAGGGCAAAGTTGCATCGCGCATTGGTATCGAAACGGATGCCCATGCGTTTCAACAGGGCGACGACCTATACGAGACCATCAAAAAACTGCACCAGGAAGACCCGCTGCATTGCGTATTGATCGACGAGGCGCAGTTCCTGACCCGCGACCAGGTGTTTCAACTCGGTGAAGTGACCGACAAACTTGGCATCCCCGTGCTGGCATACGGCCTGCGTTCCGATTTTCGTGGTGAGCCCTTCGAAGGCAGCAAATACCTGCTCGCCTGGTCCGATAATCTCAAAGAGCTGAAAGCGATCTGCTACTGCGGCTCAAAAGCGACGATGGTGCTGCGTATGGACGAACAGGGCAATCCCGTCACGGATGGCGCACAGGTCGAGATCGGCGGGAATGATCGCTACGTTTCAATGTGCCGCAGGCACTTCAAGGAAGGTTTTTTCGGCTAGGTCTGCAGCGTTGGCAGATCTTCCGACGCGGCGGGCATGAGCTCAGTGTTTTCGCGTGCCAGCAGGTTACGCATATCTTCGAGCGTCTTCATGATTGCCGTGTCGGCAAAATCCGGCCCGTCCAGCGTATCGCGACTGGTCGCAAACGGATCGTAGAACTTGATCTTGTGATGCCCCAGCGTGATGACATCTTCGTGTCGCAGGATTTCGTTCGATATACGCTTGGCGTTCACGTAGGTGCCGTTGGTGCTGTTGAGGTCCATCAGGAACGTTGCTGCCCCGTGGCGAACCAGCATCGCGTGATGGCGGCTGATAAAACGGCTGCCGATCGCAACATCGTTATGTTCCGAGCGCCCGATTAACAGGCGCGCTTTTTCCATCATGACTTCATGCAGGACGCTGCCGTTGTTGGTAACGACGAGATGCGGCGGTTGCGCGGCTTCGTCGGGATTGCCCAGCGCCGGCGGCTGACCACTTTGATCCCAGGTAGGCATGGGCAATACCGGTCGTTCAATCGCGGTAACGGGTACCGGCAGCGTGCTGGTCGAGGCGATGGCAAGCAGCGCAAGCCGGTCGAGAATGCCGGGCCACCCGCCCGAGGCTTCCCATAACTCGGTACAGGCCTCATCGGAAAACACCAAATCGGGACGTTCGCTACCGGCGGTCCGCAACTTCGCGTGCAGGTAGTCTTTGGTTTCAATGCGCGACATTGGACGCAAATGAAAATCGTGCGTCAGACGGTCGGCGATCGCCGCCATACCCGACGCCGAGATGAGCGTCTGCAACGATCGATCGCTGACCAGCACAATCTTGAGGGCACTGCCGGTTCGAGTGCGCAGACCAGCGAGTTCGCACAATGCGCGCAGTGCACTCGGATTCAGCTCGTGAACATTTTCCACGATCAGCATGGGCGGCTCGTCTGACGCGGCTTGCTGCAATGCAAATACGCGCAGCAGGCCGAGCAGTTCGTTAGCCGAACTGAGGTCGAGCGAATAGCCATACTGACGCAGCACCGCAACCAGCATGTTGGTGGTATTCAGGCCTTTGCCGTTGACGACCGCCACCGAGTAATCCTCGGGCAGCGTCTCAAGGTAGGTGCGAATAATCGTCGACTTGCCGGACAGCGACGGGCCCTGGATCAGGGACAGTCCGGTGGCGCTTTCGCGCGTCTCTCGCAACACCTCAAGCGCCGCTCGTTCTGCCTGGTAAGTGACGATCGCAAGCGGCTTCCCGTGAGTAGGGAAAGGTTGTTCCGATAAGCCTGCAGCCGCTAGTTCCATAAGCAGTAACTCGCCGCCCAAAAGGACGCATTGAGTGGTATTGTCAGGTTTCGGTCTTTTCTTATTAGGAAATGTCGACCGGGCCAGTCAGTCTACGGTTCCGGATCGATGCTTGCAATCCGGGACAGGACTGTTTCCTTGGTTGTCAGACAGACAGGAAACCTTGTTAATCCGGAATCTAATAAAGTCTCTTAACGCTATGAAAAACAAGGATGTTTAATCATGAGTATAAAGGCGTCGGCGTTCGGCGACAGAGTCTAAAGTATTGACTGCAAAGCTATCCGGAAATGCACTCACCCTGATTCGCGGAGAACGCTGCCTGTTCGAGGATCTGTCGTTTGCGCTAAATCCCGGCGAGCTCCTGTTGCTGGAGGGGCAAAACGGCAGCGGCAAGACCAGCCTGTTGCGAGCCATGGCCGGTTTGTTGTCGCTGGAATCGGGCGACGTGCGCTGGAACGATGTGCCCGTGCTCGAACAGCGCCAGGACTACCACGCCGAGACCGTCTGGCTCGGTCATCGCAGCGGTCTCAAGAGCGACCTGACGATGCTCGAAAACCTGCGCTTCGAAGCCTGCCTGCGGCCGCAATCCGGTAAGGACTCCGACGAAGTGTTCGACCGGCTGGGCATTCGTCACCTGCGTAAGTTACCGGTTCGTTCACTGTCGGCCGGACAACAGCGCCGCGTCGCACTGGCGCGCTTATTGCTCGCCGACGTTCCCTTGTGGCTCATGGATGAACCCTTCACCAACCTCGATCGTGACGGACGAACGCTCGTCATGGAGCTTGTGC
>JBCAZN010000284.1:0-4161 GCA_038533035.1 Pseudomonadota bacterium | reverse complement strand
CTGGCGGAGTTCTTCGTTGGAGACCGAGTATTTCGCCTGCACCGTGGTCAACGGATTGTTCTCGCTTGCGTCGCGCCTCTACGACGTGACGCTCGAGGTCGATGGCGACGTCGCGGTATGGCACGACGATGCGCAGTATTTCGTCGTGCGCAGTTCGAATGGCGAACCGATTGGCGGCTTTTACACCGACCTTTACGCGCGCCCGGGCAAGCGTAATGGCGCATGGATCGACGAATGTATCGGGCGCCAGGCGCTGAATGGACCCGACTCGCTGCCGGTTGGCTACCTTGTCTGCAACTTCCCGCCGCCGAACGGCAGCGGACAGTCGCTGCTTACGCATGACGATGTTGTCACGCTGTTTCACGAATTCGGTCACATGCTGCATCACCTGTTGACGCGCATCGAGCTGCCGAGCATCTCGGGCATTAACGGCGTGCCGTGGGATGCCGTCGAATTACCGAGCCAGTTCATGGAGAACTTCGCCTGGAATTACGAGGTGCTCGAACGTTGCTCGGCGCATCGCGATTCCGGCGAGCCGCTGCCACAGCACATGTTTGACAAGCTCGACGCGAGCCGTCATGCCGGTGCCGCGCTCGCGATGCTGCGACAAATTGAACTGGGGCTGTTCGACTTCCGCCTGCACGCCGAGTACGAGCCCGGCAAACCCGCGAAGCCGCTCGACATGCTGCGGCATGTGCGCGCTGAAGTCGCCCTGATCAACCATCCGGACTACAACCGCCTGCCGCATGCGTTTTCGCATATCTTTGCCGGTGGCTACGCGGCCGGCTACTACAGTTACAAGTGGGCGGAGGTGCTCGCCGCCGATGCGTTCAGCGCATTCGAGGAAGCAGGGGTGTTTGACCAGGCAACGGCGAAACGTTTTCGGACGGAAATCCTCGAGGTCGGTGGCAGTCGCGACATTATGGATGCGTATGTCGCGTTTCGTGGTCGCAAGCCGACGATTGATGCCCTGCTTCGGCAGAACGGCATCGCCGTGGAATGAAGGTTGAAGGTCGCGACATGGAACGTGAATTCGATGAATGTGCGCCAGGGGCACGTCATTGAGTGGTTACAAAATCACGAACCCGATGTCCTCGTCCTGCAGGAGATCAAGCAGGTTGCCGAAAAGTTTCCTGTCGACGACCTGAAGGCGATCGGCTACCACGCTGTCGTGAGCGGCCAGAAAACCTACAACGGCGTTGCGTCCATTGCGAAGTCCGTACCGCAGGATCCGGTCACCGACTTCCCGGATCTCGACGACCCGCAGCGGCGCGTACTCGCGGCGACGGTCGAGGACGTTCGCATCGTCAACCTTTACGTCCCCAATGGCTCGGAAGTGGGTTCCGAGAAATACGCCTACAAGCTCGGCTGGCTCGACTCGCTGCAGCGTTTTCTCAAAGCCGAAATGCAGGAGCATGAAAACGTCGTGGTACTGGGCGATTTCAATATTGCGCCGGACGATGCCGATGTCTACGATCCCGAGAAGTGGGGTGAGGGGATTCTGTGCAGCCCGCAGGAACGTGCCGCATTGGAAAAGCTTCTAAAGCTTGGCCTGACTGACGTTTTTCGCAAGTTCGAGCAGCCCGAGGAAATGTTCAGCTGGTGGGATTATCGCGCTGCCGGTTTCCGACGCAATGCGGGCTTGCGCATCGACTTGATCTTGGCCAGCGATGCGATGACTGAACGTTGTACGGCGAGCTACATCGACAAGGAACCGCGCAGCTGGGAACGGCCGTCGGACCATACGCCGGTCGTCGCAGAGTTCGAACTTTAGTGTCAAAAAATCAGACACCCATGCAGTTGACATATTCCGGAGAATCACACTGTGGCGACTGACCCTGCCGTGTATCATCAGCAAGAAAAAAAGCGGAGAGTCATGACCCCCGACCGGCGCAATAATTATGACGTAACCAACACGGTTCAGGTAAGCGATCCTGCATCCGTGCGTGATGCTGTGCAGGCGCTTTATGCAGAGACGTTTCCGGGCATGTCGTTCGACAAGTTGTGGCTCGCGTTTTACGACTTTGAACGCCTGTTTACGGGCCGTTTTCCCGGCTATCACGGCTGTGATACGACGTATCACGACATGCAACACACACTGGACATGACCCTCGCCCTGGCACGCCTCGTGGTCGGTTACGAGCGTAGCGTCGAACCGTCCGACCGGCTGGGACCGAGACGTGCCCAGATGGCTCTGATTACATCGTTGTTTCACGACTCCGGTTACATCCGGCATGAAGCGCGCGACGCTGATTTTTCGAACGGCGCGGAGTTCACGTTACTCCACGTTTCCCGTAGCGCCGACTTCCTGCGTCGCTATTTGCCCGAGTTAGGTCTTTCAACTGACGTCGGTGTCAGTAGCATGATTGTGCACTTCACCGGCTACGAGCTTGACCTCGACAAGATCGAGCTCGACGACCCACGCGACGTTATTTGCGGGCACCTTATCGGTACTGCAGACCTGATCGCACAGATGGCCGATCGCTGTTACCTCGAAAAGTGCCGTGATCGACTATACAAGGAGTTCGTCGTCGGCGGCGTCGCGGTCGAACACGCAACGCCAGGTGAGTACATGGTGCGTTACAAGTCAGGCAAGGATCTGCTCGTCAAGACACCGGCGTTCTACCAGCAGGTCATGCGCGACCGCCTCAATACCAAGTTCAACCGCGCTTATCGCTACATCGAGGTGCTGTACGGCGGGCAGAATCCGTACATAGACGCGATCCGCAACAACATCACGCACCTGGTGCGGATTCTCGAGACCGGTAACTGGAGCCTGCTGCGCCGCGAGCCGTCGGTGTATGTGGGCATAGCCGCGGCCGTTCAGGATATCGAACAACTCGTCGCCCGCCAGCTTGCGTCGCTCAAGGGGTCGAAACTGCAAAGCGACGGCTCGATGCTGATGCCGGTATAACGCCAGGGGCAATCAAAGGCCGCTGCGTCCCTGATCGTTCTCGGGGAACCTTTCTCGAAACTGACGGGACGAGATGACGCCAAAAGTAGGCATCACTACGGCCAGCCCCATGTAAATCCATCCCGCAAAGCCAATCAGTCGATCCGGCAATGTGAGCGCCAGCACGGTCGAGAGCAGGCCGAAGCCGCCGACAATCGCCCAGGCCAGCATTTCCTGCTTGGTTAAGTGGCGCTCTTCAGCCGTCAGCGCAAGACTGTCGGCCCGCTTAAACGCATGCCAATTCAACAAAACGATATAAAGATTGGAAATGGCGAAGCCAACGCCATAGATTGTGAACAGCCCTCTCACCTCGGCAATGCTGGTGATGGAAAACTCACTGGGTATCCACCCGTTGGTCATCGCACTTATCGCTGCTGTTGACATGGCGCGCAGCGGATAAACGTAAACGAGCAGGGTAAAAATCAGTGCCAGGCTAACGAGAGTGGCGAACGTTGTATCGAGCCCAAATCGATTTGACCAGTTACGGTGCGCTATCCAAAAGGAAACCAGGATGCAGGCCGCGAACAGGAACGCGGGAACTGCCTTCAGCGCGTCAGTGAGCTCCTCAAAGCTTTGTGGTACTGCGTCGAACGAAATGACAAGCAGCGTAAGTGCGAATGCGAAAGCCGCGTCCACAAAAGCTTCGAGCCTGGTGGTCTCTTTACCCCGGTTGCGGAAGTGACCCGATGATTCCGACTCATCGCGAGGATCTTTGCGTTGAGTCACCCTAAGACCCCATTGCAACGTAGCGCGGCCGCGCTTCGATGCGACCAATCCAGTCGGTTATCGCCGCATACTTATCGAGGCTGAAACCACCCTCGTGCGCGACGTGCGTATAGGCGTACAACGCGATGTCCGCAATACTGAAGCGCTTGTTGGCAAACCAGCCGTGACCGGCAAGGTGTTGCTCCATGATATCGAGGGCCCGGTAGCCTCCCGGTTGTTTCGCTTCGAGATCAGCCTGGCGATCGGCCGGGCTGCCGAGATACTTGACGATGAATCGCGACGTTGCGATGAACGGCTCATGGCTGTATTGCTCGAAAAACAACCACTGCATGACGTTCGCGCGCTCGAATCGATCTGCGCCCGCCAGTTCACTGCCATCGGCCAGATACGAAAGGATGGCGTTCGACTCTGGCAGTACGCGCCCGTCCGGCAGCACCATGATCGGTACCTTGCCGTTCGGGTTCATGGCCAGAAATTCCTCG
>JBCAZN010000283.1:0-4164 GCA_038533035.1 Pseudomonadota bacterium | reverse complement strand
CAACGGTTGACAACCGTTGCCACGGGGTGGCGACGAACAACTGGAAGGATTCAAATCACCCATCCCACTGGCTGCCGACGAGTCATGCCTCGATTGCAGTGAATTCGAGGCGGCCGCACGCCGTTACGACATGATTAATATCAAGCTCGACAAGACCGGCGGGCTCACTGAGGCACTCAAGCTGGCACGCCTCGCTACCGATCGCGGTTGCAGCCTCATGGTCGGTAACATGATGGGCACATCACTGAGCATGGCACCTGCGTTTGTCATTGCGCAGCTTTGCCAGTTTGTCGATATCGACGGCCCGCTCCTGCTACGCGAGGATGTCGACAACGGGCTCAGCTTCGCGAACGGTGTGGTTCGCGAGCTGAACAGCCAGCTGTGGGGATAGAGTAAAACCTTACGAGAACAACATGCCGCCGTTAATGTCGACGTTGGTGCCCGTCATGAAGCTCGACTTCGATGACGCGAGGTAGGCTACCAGGTCACCAATTTCGTTCGCCACACCCTGACGACGCAGTGGCGTCCCGGCCGCCACATTCTTGCGAACCTCGTCCGCAGTAAAGCGGTCATGGAATGTCGTCGCAATCATACCGGGACAAACACTGTTGACACGGATGCCTGACGGCCCAAGCTCTTTCGCCAAACCGCGGGTGAACGTCATAACAGCACCCTTCGATGTCGCATAAGCCGTAGCACCCGGGCCGCCGCCATCGCGACCCGCTTGGGATGAAAGGTTAACGATTGCAGCACCCTCACCCATGTGCGGCACGACCGCCTTGCATGTCAGGAAAGTACTGGTCATGTTCAATTTCATCACACCCTCGAAGAAGTCGACGTCCATCTCGTCGAGCTTTTTACGCGCCACCATGCCGCCAACGACGTTGACCAGAATATCGATCGAATCACCGAACGCTTTTTGCGTTTCAGCAACGAGGTTGGCGACATCCGCTTCCTTGGTCATGTCGCCGCGCACGGCAATTGCCTCTCCACCGGCGTCCCTGATTGCCGCAACGGTAGCCTCGCCGTCTGACGGCGTGCTGAAATAGTTGACGACAACCTTCGCGCCCTGCGACGCCAGCTCTTCAGAAACCGCACGGCCGATGTCCCTCGCACCGCCTGTGACGATCGCTACTTTTCCTTCGAGAGTGCTCATTTATTTTTCCTTTGTTATACCGCGCCGGACCGATCAGGCTTAACGCGGACTTAGAGGCTTGATGCTTGGACAGAAAATCAGCACGGAAACCACCGTCATGATCGCCAGTCCGGCACCAACGGCGAACGCCGGCGCATAGCTGTTGACCGTGATGACCGGAATCAGGAAGTTCAGCAAGACGACCGCAAGTTTTGCAGCAGTACCCGCGAAACCCGCAAGCGAGCCCACGGACTCGCCGCTGTAGAAGTCGCTCGGCAGAGTCTGGATATTGCCCACGGCCGTCTGGAAACCAAACAGGATAGCGGCCATCAGTAACACCGCCGTCAGCGGCGTCGATGCTTTCATCGTCATTAACAGGCAGACCAGCATGATGAGCCCGCCCAGTCCGATAACAAATTTACGTGTCCGGTTCACGGTCCAGCCCGCCTTGATGCGGTTCTGTGCCAGCAATCCACCGAACCAGGCACCGAACATCGCGCCTACGTAAGGCACGGCAGCGTACTTCGCAATCTCGGCAACACCGAATCCATAGGTCTCGTTGAGGTACAGCGGCAACCAGCCGACGAACAGCCACCAGATCGGATCCAGGAAGAATGACGCCATGATGACGCCCCAGCTTTCCTTGCGGGACAAAATTTCACCGGTCGTTGGTGCGTAAGCCGCGACCTGGTCGGTGTCCTCACTGCGCTGGCCTGTCAGGATGTATTGGCGCTCCTCCTCGTCGAGCCACGGATGCGTGTCCGGCCCGGATTTGTAAATCGCCAGCCACGGAATCAGCCACAGCAGGCCGAGCACACCGATGGCGATGAAGGTCGCCTGCCAGCTGCCAAACCAGACAAACATGAGTCCTACGATAGGTGCAGACACAATGCCGCCGATCGCTGCTCCTGAGTTAAAAATGCCCTGTGCCAGTGCGCGTTCCTTGATCGGAAACCACTCGGCATTGGCCTTGGTTGCGCCGGGCCAGTTGCCCGCTTCGGACACACCGAGCAGGCCACGAAAGATCGAGAAGGTCAGCAACGAGTTGGCGAACGCATGCAGGACCGTCGCCAGTGACCAGACGCCAATCGCGAGAACAAAGCCAATCCGCGTGCCGATCCAGTCGAATATTTTTCCGAACAGCGTTTGACCGAACGCGTACGCAAACGTAAAGACGTTGATAATGATCGCGTAGTCGGTCTTGGTCATGCCAAGCTCGGTCGAAATTTCCGGCCAGAGCACGGCGAGTGCGCCACGGTCGATGTAGTTGATAATCGTCGCGAGTGCGACCAGCGAAACGATTACCCACCTTAACTTGCCCTTCATCATGATTCCCCCTCCTCGAGAAAGTCTTCCCTGGCGGGATTGAATACGTCGAGCAAAACGCCCGGCTTACGGCACACCGCACCATGGTCCAGATTCGGCTGCACACAAAAACTGTCGCCCGGTCCAAGCCGCTTGCGTTCTCCGTCGACAAAGACGTCAAACTCACCGCTTTCGACATAGCTCACCTGTGAGTGCGGGTGGGCATGCACGTAGCCTTCGGCGCCCTCCTCGAACTCCACGCGTACAACCATCAAGGAATCATTGTAGCCGAGCATCTGGCGCCTGATGCCACCGCCGATGTCCTCGAGCTCAATATCCTTGCCAAACACGAACGCGTCACTTGAATTCTTCATTATTTTTTCCTTTGCGCGATTACTGCAGCGCCGCCTACGACGACGGCATCACTTCACTTATGCTGAAATTGGCGAACCGCACGTTTTCCTCGTCGGGCCGCAGGTTGTCGAGATCAAGAATTGAGCGGTAGATGCCCCACTTCGGCCGCACGAAATGGCTTGGGTCCTCGCCTCGCCAAAGATCGAGACCGGTTTCGTCAATATCGAATATGACGCCGTCGTCGGACATGCGCGTGACGATGAGTCGCAAACCACCGGAATCCGAGAACGTCACGCGACAATAGGCATCGAGCCATTCACCCGTAACCGCACTCCAGTCGGTGCGCTCGAGAACGGTATGATCCTGCAGCGGACTGTGCCTGACCTCAATTCCGTCGCTCCCACTTCGTTCCGCGCCGGATATTGTCAGAATCGGCTGACTGTCAGGCCCACCGACCGCCTTGAGCTGGAACAGGTGCGTAAACCGCGTTGAAACTTCCATGCCCTCGTTAATCCGGAACTTCCAGCGAAAGACAAACGTTTCGTTCTCGTAGCCCTTAACAGCCTCTTCCGAACTGTTATAGGTCTTGATCTCGTTGCGCTGCCGGTCGTCGTTTTCGACCCGGTCGCGGTCAATGTCGATATCGCGATGAATAATAAAAACGAAGTGATCGCCAACGACCGCGTCATTGTCCTCGTAGATATGCCTGACGTCGGGGTGGTTGATCGGATACAAGTCGGGCGCTTCAATTGGATTCGGCCCGCCAAAGTCGCGGATCAGGTCATAGGCATCGAGCCCAACCATGTCACCGTCGGCATCGAGTGTGCGTGTTGTAAGCACCGAGTACTCGAGCGAATCGACCGGCTTGGGGTCGACAATGGGTGGCGGCACAACCGTTGTGGGCGGGGGAACAGCGCCGCCACCCGAACTGCAGGCCGCGACGGCCAGCAGAACTGTCGATAATCCAGCCAGGCGAATGACATGCGCCGGGACAGACATTACGGGGTCCGGGGACGCTCAGGTGCGAAGGCACGCGCCGCCAACACGGCACGCGCGACGATTGCCGCGGCAATCCTGAAAGCTCCCATTCTTCCCCCATTCGAATTATTTTGGTCTTCAGCTACTGTAACCAAAATGCGGGATTCTGGTCAATCAGTATTTATGACCAAAAAGTTTGAATTGCACGATTAGCCGTCAGACCAATTTGCGGTCCGCCGTGCATACAATGCACCTCGAGATATCAATGTGGATTGATCGGCCGCTGCTATCCGTATGACTTTTATGACTTTTTGACGAATTTATTCGCCCACGGGACGGCGCCGCTAAGCAACAGCGCTTGCAGCAGTCTAACACAGTTTTTGAAATTGGTT
>JBCAZN010000282.1:0-4167 GCA_038533035.1 Pseudomonadota bacterium | reverse complement strand
CGAAGAACGCGATGCAACGCTCGTAAAAATGACGCAAAGGCATCTGATCAAGCGGGCAGGCACTCCGGAAGAAATCGCCGAGGGCCTTATTTTCGCCATGCAAAACGAATTTGTGACCGGCACCACGATCGATGTAGACGGCGGCAGAATCCTGAGCTAGTAACTGTGATCAACCAGACCTGGTCATACAGACATGTTCAGAATGGATCGAACTAAGTGATGCTCATTCGAATGTCTGCTTTCTCGACGGTAAGCCGAACATCAACCGCCCACGTGATCGATCTCTTTCAGAATTATATGACATTTGTTGGTAATCATATCTCGGCGCATTTCGTCAGTGTGGGGCATCTTCAGGCCGCGCTGTATAGCTGAGTTGCTAGAAAATTGAGAAACGAAGAGTGCGTTCGACCGCAAGTATACTTGCTTGCATTGCTGCCATGACTGATACATTTCGACGCGCTTGTACTCGCGTTCCTCCATAGTCATCGGTGTGGCTGAACAACCGACGATTAGCAGCAGTGGGAGTAGCTTCTTGCTAATGGCTTTTAATGCCGCCCCACTATGACAAGTCATCGTCTCAGTTTGGTTAGCCCAGCGGAAAGGCGATCGGGCCGCGATTCCAGTACAAACTGCAGGTAACGTCTTTCGTGCCTTCATTGTCTTCTCCTACGGATATTTGGCGAACAATGCGTTTGAGACTTCAATCTACGGTTGACCAATGACTGCGGTAACGCAGGAACAACGAAAAAGCTGCTATAAAGTCACTAGAAGACGACGAACAAACCTCTGCTAGACCACAAAAATCAGGCCGTTTCAATCAGTTACGACGAACATCATGGATATCGATTTGGCAGTTTCGTGCTCGACATCGATCGCGGTGCCCTGCTAAGTAACGACAACGAAATCAAGGTACGGCCGAAGTCTTTCGAGGTCCTGAAGTACCTCGTAGAGCAAGCCGGCAAACTCGTCAGCCGGCAGGAATTGCTCGATGCGGCGTGGAAAGATGCTGTGGTGACTGATGACGCGGTGACCCAGTGCCTGATCGATATTCGCAGAGCGCTCGACGATTCGGCACAGAAAATCGTCAGGACCGTGCCGCGACGGGGTTACATCTTCGAGGCGGAGGTCGCGCCACTTAAAAAGGAAATGACTGACGCATCCGCTAAGCCGAGTGGTCTGCGGCGACGTGTGGTATGGATCGCGATTCCAGCAGTGGCTGTTGTGCTCGGGTTGTTATTCACGCTGACAAAGACCCCGCCGGAAAATACCGGTTCATCGGCCTCTGCACGTGTAGCAGAAAGCCCCGCTATCGCAGTCATGCCTTTAGTGAACATGAGCTCTCATGAGGAGAACGTGTTCTTTGCGGGTGGCATCCACGAAGAGGTGCTAACGAACCTTTCGCGTATCGAGGACATTCAGGTGATTTCGCGAACCGCAACGCTGCGGTATGCCGCGTCGGGTATGACCCTTCGGGAAATCAGCAACGAGCTGGCGGTAGATTACATCGTGGAAGGCTCGGTCCGGCGCATCGACAACCACGTTCGGGTGACGATCCAGTTGATCAATGCGAATAATGACTTTCACGTTTGGGCGAACAATTACGAACGCGAGCTGGTGGACGTATTCGCCACTCAAAGCGCGCTTGCCAGGGAGATTAGCGACTCAATTCATTTGGAACTGCAGCCGGAATCGGTGCGGACGCTTGAAGGCATGCCGACCACCAGCGTCAAGGCATACGACCTCTACGTAAGAGCCGCGAACGTCGAAAAGACAGAAGGTGAAACCGAAGAGAGCATGATTCGCCGTCGCAAGATGCTGGAAGAGGCCGTTGCCGAGGATCCCGACTTTGTCGAAGCCTGGGCAGTGCTGAAGCGAGTGTACGATCTTCAACTGGACCGTCTGGGATCTCGAGGCTGGTATCTCGAAGAGGGAGAGGATAGGGATAGGGCGGCGGCGGATTTCAGAGCCAGATCACAGCGCGCTTTGAACAAGGCGATCGCCCTGGACCCCGATAACGTGGAAACCTTGCTTTCCCGTGTGGTGGACCACGATTGGCCGAAGACCCCTGAGGAGATGCAGGCTCAAAAAGCAATATTCGATCAGATCATCGCCACATTTCCCGAACACGCCAAGACCTGGTATCACCTCGGATGGTGGCATACACACCGGGCGGACTTTCCGGAGCAAGATGTTGAAGTTGTCACGGCTAATGCTGCTGCTGCGTTCGAAGAGGCGCTCAGATTGGATCCGTTCAATGCTCGTATGGTCGCTGCTACTCTTGGCTGGTACAGGAATCGTGGTTACCAGGAGGATGTAACGCGTCTTGCAGAGCGATTCAACCAGATAATTCCGGAGACAGCTGATGACCGCAAGTTGGCCCGCGTGTCCTGGGTTTTCAAAAGAAATCAGATCGTCTCAGCGTTCCTGGCAACAGCCGATGAATCCTTAATTGAGAAATTTGAAAACGGATGGCAAGAGGCGGTCGACAGCAGTGATTTTTTTCTGGTCCCAATTGCTCGATTAATAGATGAAGCAGAGCTCGGAATATTCGCCGATGACCAGGACAGGCTTATCGAGCTTTCCCGCCTGTCGATTGACGCCAATGAAAGCCAATATCATTTTATCGTCTTCATCACGCTCAAATCGATCGGGATGAGCGTTCTTACCGACCAAGGAAACCTGGACCAGGCGCGTCTTGTAGCCCGAAGCGTCCTGGAGCAAGAGGAAGCAATCCTGGTACAGGGAGTACAACCCTGTAACTGCGTTACTGGCTCCTTAGCTCAGACGCAAAATAAGCTCGGACTCGCCACATTAGCTCAGGCGCATGCTGTGCTCGGAGACCTTGACGAGGCCCGACGGTTGAACGAGAAATTGTTCCAGGAGGCGGACTTGAACCCGGTAGGAAGAATCCGGACTCTGGCTTTTATCGATGTCGATCGGGCAGTGGAAAACGCATTTGCGGAACGCGCGAAGAATCCAGGTTGGGATGGTTTTGATGCGATAGCGGCCCACTATGTGTTTAACGGCCGATTTCTCGCTCACCCCAGAGTTCAGGCGTACTACCTGAATGAAGGTAAGTGGATCGACTACCTCGCCGCGCGGGTGCCCGAGTACGCAAAATATGCGGAGGCTACGGAGTAGCGGCCTATTGATTCTCCACTCGCCTCAGAATCGCAAATTATTTTGCGCTCACTGAGCTGCAGTTGAGAGGCAACGTTCAGTCGCCCGCGATTTTGATGCGTTGGTTCGTAATGTAGCGACCGTCGTCTGAACACAGGTGCAGAATCGATGCTGCGATATCGTCGGGCGTACAGATAAAACCGAACGGTGATTTCGCGTTGGCTTCGCTCGTATCCTTGCCAAGGCCCGTTGCATCCAGCACTTCCCGTCCCATGTCGGTATCAACAAGGCCGGGCGCAATGATATTCACGCGCATACCGTGTTTCCTTTCTTCACGAGCCAGGGTATGTGCCATTGCTTCCAACGCGGCTTTACTCACGGCGTACACGCCGAAGCTCGGCGCCAGCAGTTCCGTGGCAATCGTTGACATCATGATGACGTCGCTGCGCGGCGCCGCGCGCATGTGCGGTACTAGGGCACGACACAGCCAGACGGGCCCCCAGAAATTAACTGACAGCAGCCGTTGCCATTGTTCATTGCTCGCATCCACAATGTGTGGGCGATCAATCGATGTCGCACCTAAACCGGCGTTGTTGATTAGCGTGTCCAACTGGCCGAAATCCCGAATCACTTCACTCGCGAGACGCTCGCAGTCCGCTTCTTGTCCGACATCGGCCTGGTAGATACGGGCTTCAACGCCATGGCCGGCCGCGATGTCGGCGACTTCTTTCGCTGCGTCTTCGCTGCTGGCGTAATTAATCGCGACGTTCGCGCCTTCGGCGGCAAAACGCTCCGCAACCGCACGGCCAATGCCACGGCTGGCGCCGGTGATCAGAGCGGTACGTCCCTTCAGTCTCTGCATAGCCGTTTTACCCTCTATAGCCACACTTCCAGGTTGCCGGCGAGGCCCACTTCGCGCTCCAGCCCAAGCTCCAGTAGTTCCTGCATATCGCACGCTTCAAGTAATTCGAACAGTTGCTGCTGCGTTGTGGAATCGGCTGCCTCGTAAATGCGCTGTACGCGCTGCAGCATAAAAAATCGATACGG
>JBCAZN010000281.1:0-4198 GCA_038533035.1 Pseudomonadota bacterium | reverse complement strand
ATCGGTGTATGGCTGGTATCAGGCATGGGGCTCGGTGGCTTCGCGGGTTCCGCGCAAAACGTCACCGCGTACTTTTCGAACCTGCACCGCTTCGTCTCGCCGATAACCGAGTACCACCAGTTTTACCTTTACTGGTGGTTTGCGTGGAGCATCATGATCGGGCAGTTCGTTGCGCGCTTCGCCAATGACATGCCGGCCTGGAAGCTGCTCATTGCATTACTCGTCGTGCCGTCCATTCCGATCGCCATCTGGTTCGCGGTGCTTTACTACCATTTCAGCAACGGCATCGAAATCGGCTCAGGGTGGCGCATGGCGATGGTTGTGGTCGGCGTGATCTTCGTCATCAACTCACTCGATTCCCTGATCCGGCTCTACACCCAGAACCTCGGTGTAACCCCCGAGAAGCTCGGCAAGATTGTCTATGTGATCGGCAACTGGGGAGCGCTGGTGACCGCCGTGATCCTGTACAACTTCACGCCGCTGAAAATCGAATGGATCGGCCTGATCGTGGTGGGCATCTATATCGCGATCTACCTGCTTGTGTTCCAGCGTCGTGATCTGCTTGCCGCCAATAAGGGCGCCGCTGCATGAGTTCGGATTCAGAACCGCGGGCGTCGATCGAGGACGCACTCGAGCGCACGGCGCATCTCGTGGATGTCGATCCCGCGCTGGCGGCGGCACAGGCCGCCGAGATCCTCGAAGCCCTGCCGAATCATCCGCCGGCGTTGTATTTCCTGGCCATGGCGCGGCGCCGGGCGGGCGATCCCGAAGGCGCACTGGAAGTACTGGAACCGCTGCTCAACGCGCAACACAAGTGGGCGGCCGCGTGGTTCGAGCGGGGTATGGCGTATACGGCACTCGGGCGCGGTGATGAAGCCATCGCCGCGCTGCTCAAGTCCGTCGAGTTCCAGACCGAACACCCGGAAGCCTGGCGAGTGCTTGCCGATCATTTCGCGGCGTCGGGTGACTCCGATCGCGCCGACGCGGCCTATGCGCGGCACGTGCGCTGTTCGACACGTGACCAGAACCTGCAGCACGCGGCAGTGGCAATGCTCAAGAACGACGTCTCGACAGCCGAACGCGTGCTCAAGCGACACCTGTACGACAAACCAACCGACGTCGCTGCAATACGCATGCTCGCCGAAGTCGCAATTCGTTGCGATCGGGACATGGAGGCTGAAAAGTTATTGCAGCGTTGTCTTGAGCTCGCACCGAGTTTCACGGCGGCGCGTTACAACTACGCACTGCTGCTGCAGCGTCGCGAAGACTCACCGCGCGCGCTGATCGAGATCGAGCGTTGCCTTGAGGAAGAACCCGGCCGGCCCGGGTTTCGAAACCTCGCTGCGGTCATCCTTGGCAAGGTCGGCGAATTTAGTCGCGCCAGCAAACTGTATGCGGGACTGCTCGATGAGTACCCGGACCAGCCGCGAGTCTGGCTGAGCTACGGACATGTACTGAAGACGGAAGGGCGGCAGGATGAGTGCGTCGAGGCTTACCGCGCGAGCCTCGAGCGGGATCCCGCGCTCGGCGAAGCCTATTGGGCGCTCGCGAACATGAAGACTTTTCGTTTCGATGAAGATGACATTCAGTCAATGGAAAAGCAGCTCGAAGGCGATGCGCTGGCCGACAAGACGCGCTGGCATTTTCACTTCGCGCTCGGCAAGGCTTACGAAGACGCACTGAACTACGAAAAATCGTTTCACCATTATTCAAAAGCGAACGCGCTGTACCTCTCGAAGCATTCGTACGACGCGGATTTCATCACGCTGCGCACCGAAAGGCTGCGCGAGACCTTCAGCAAAGCGTATTTCGCGGAGCGTTCGGGGCTCGGCTCCGATGCGCCCGATCCGATATTTATCCTCGGCATGCCGCGCGCCGGCTCGACGTTGCTCGAACAGATCCTGGCTTGTCATTCGCAGATCGAAGGTACCGCGGAGCTGCCGGAGATAATTTCGCTCGCGCACGGGCTGCGTGAACAGGATTCGAGCCGCGCGGTAGCGGGTTACGCCGATGTGCTGGCGACAAAAAGTCCCGACGAGCTTCGCGAACTGGGCGAGCGCTACATTGAGCGGACGCGCATTCATCGCAAGACCGACCGGCCGTTTTTCATTGACAAGATGCCGAACAATTTCCTGTACATCGGCATCATTCATTCAATTCTGCCGAACGCGAAAATCATCGATGCACGGCGCCATCCGCTCGGCTGTTGCTTCTCCAATTTCAAACAGTTCTATGCGCAGGGCCAGAACTTCAGCTACAGCCTCGAAGACGTCGGGCGCTTCTATCACGATTATGTGCAGCTGATGGCGCACTTCGACAACGTGTTGCCCGGACGCATCCATCGCGTCTTCTACGAAGACACGGTCGAGGATACCGAGGCCGTCGTGCGCAATCTGCTCGCGTATTGCGGTCTCGAGTATGAGGAAGCCTGCCTGCGGTTTTTCGAGAGCTCGCGCCCGGTGCGCACGGCAAGCTCAGAACAGGTGCGGCAGCCCATCAATAAAAAGGGCGTGGCGCAGTGGCAAAACTACGAGCAATGGCTGGATCCACTTAAGTCCGCGCTGGGCGATGTGCTGGCTGAATACCCCGCTGTTCCTGACTTTGACGCTGAATAATTAACGCGTCACGGCGTCGATGTCGCGAAAACGCAACATTTGGTCGTTATAGATTGAGTTCGAACTAGACGGATCATTTGAAACCGTTGTAGTCTCGGGTTAGTCAGGGTTAGTGTGTTGTTGTTATTCCGCCATAATAATAGACAGGGGGCGATACAAATGCAGGATTCCCATACGGATAAAGGGCTCTTCAAGAGAACACCCGTTGCCAGTGGCGTTGTGTTGGCGCTGGCCAGCCCGGCATTGTTTGCGCAGGACGGCAATCTGGTTATCGACGAGGTTGTGGTCACCGCCCAGAAAAGAGCGGAAAACCTGCAGGACGTCCCGATCAGCATTCAGACGCTGGGTTCCCAGGCGATTGAGGAACTGAACCTCAATAACTTCAAGGAATACACGCAAATGCTACCCAGTGTCGCGATGACGCCGACGCTCGGTGCAGGCTCCAGCTTCAACCTTGTTTACATGCGCGGAATCGCAACCGCCGGTGACGGCCAGGCCACGACTTCACTGCCTTCGGTCGGCATGTACCTCGACGAGCTTTCGATCACGACGATCCAGGGCAACCTTGACGTACACATGTATGACATCGCGCGCGTCGAAGCACTCGCGGGTCCGCAGGGTACGCTCTACGGCGCTAGCTCGCAGGCCGGCACGTTGCGGGTCATTACCAACAAGCCGGATCCAAGCGGCTTCTCCAGTAGTGTGACCGCTGGTGCTCACACCGTCGACGATGGTGGCACGGGTTACTCGATTGAGGGTTACGTCAACATTCCGATTAGCGACAATGCCGCTGTACGTCTCGTTGGCTGGTCGCGATCCGACGCTGGCTGGGTTGACAACGTACTGGGCAGCCGGACGTTTCCGGGTGTTGCGGCGGATCCCTCGGACGACGTTATCCTGACTAACACGGACAAAGCCGAGGAAGACTACAACACGCTCGATACGATCGGTGCTCGCGCCGCGCTTGCGATTGATCTCAATGACAACTGGACAATCGCGCCGACCATCATTCACCAGCAGTCTGAATCAAGAGGCTCCTGGGCGGACGATCTCAGTGACATCCTGCAGAGCGGCGACAATGACGTAACGCACTTCAAGGATGAGTACTACGACGACGAATGGACCATGGTTGGCCTGACGATCGACGGCAGCCTCGGCAACTTCGACATTGTCTACTCGGGTTCGTACCTGGAGCGTGACGTTGAAGGGTCGGCGGACTACTCGGACTACTCCTACTGGTACGACATCTACGGCACGACCGGCTACTACGCCGATCTGCACTTCGCTGAAGGTAGCGGTGCCGACCGGGCGTTGCCGAACCAGTTTGTTCCGGCGTATTTTGCCGACAATGAAGTGGGTGCCCGCAGAATGTCCGGCGCACGCTTTACCAATGACGACGGGTACACCAAAGAAAACCACGAAATTCGCATCAGCACCGACCCGGAAAAACGGGTTCGCGGCCTGATCGGTTATTTCTGGCAACACCAGTTCCACGACTTCGAGCAGCACTGGATCGTCGACGGGGGTCTTGCGCCGGTCATGGAAATGAACGGCGGTACCGATCCGCGCTTTGACGACACGGT
>JBCAZN010000280.1:0-4231 GCA_038533035.1 Pseudomonadota bacterium | reverse complement strand
ATTGGGAAATAACATCGCGGTATTCAGCGACCACATGCCACCGAAACACCAGCCGAGCGACGCGATACGTGGCGCACCGGTACTGAGCTCAATAAATGAATACGCCGCCCGAATATTGTCTTTCGCAATGATCTCGATGCGGCTGTGATCTACTACGGCAACGTCACCGATGACGAGGATGCGCTGCGGCCGATCAATGCGCCAATTCTCGGGCTGTTCGCCGCGGAAGACCGGGGCATCAAGGTTGAGACGGTGCACGCCTTCCGCCGCACGCTCGAGCGGCTGCGCAAAGACTACATCGTGCACGTCTATCCGGACGTTGGACATGCATTCGCCAACCCGACCGGGCAGCGCTATAACCGCGAAGCGGCCGACGATGCATGGCGTCGCACCCTCGATTTCCTGAATTTGCACCTAGTGAGGGAGTAAATCCCCGGTGATCAAGCGCGCGGTCGATATTACCTACAAGGCGGCGCGCCGTGTTGTGATCGGAGTTGTCGGTATGACGGTACTCCTGATCGGCATGGTATTGATCGTGACTCCCGGCCCGGCCATGCTCGTTATTCCGGCCGGTCTGGCGATACTAAGCCTGGAGT
The DNA here is from genome assembly GCA_038533035.1 of Pseudomonadota bacterium. Taxonomy (GTDB): domain Bacteria; phylum Pseudomonadota; class Gammaproteobacteria; order Steroidobacterales; family Woeseiaceae; genus UBA1847. The sequence continues at coordinate 3,635 of JBCAZN010000280.1, read as the reverse complement.
TTGCGTGGGCGCGCCGGTGGCTGCGAAAGATACGCGAGACCATTAGTCGACGAAGTGCGAACTCGTTGGCCGAGCGCGCCGAAAATCATCGCGATTAATAAAAAGAAAAGGCGCCGAAGAACTGAATCCAAAGAGTGTTCCAGCGAGCCGTCCGACACGGAGCGGTCTCCGGCGCCTCAGGTTTTGCGGCGGGGGGACGCCGCCGGGTCTCAAGGACCCGCTTCTCCACCGGGCAGGGCCCGGTAGAATCCGGGGCCGCCGGTCAGACTGTCAGGGGGAGAGAGTCGTCTGACCGGCAAGCCACCGGTGGGGGTACGTTATGAACTGGGGGCGCTCGCCTCGAATTCAACGGTGTAGCCCTGCGCGACGGCAACGGTGGTTGCCGTTGATACGAAGGCAAGGAAGGCAAAGGCGGCCAGCAGTGCCAGCCCGTTCTCGATGTACAGTTTTTTCATGGGACTATCCTTTAAGTCGGGTTGCAGCGCCGCCATCCGGGCCACGCTGTGAATCAAAAACTCACTACCCGTATTGCACAAGCCGTGCCAACTTTTTATTTGTTTAAAAACAGTCACTTGTCGAAAACACGTCATTACGGAATTTCGTAAATTACGAATATCCGTGACTTAATTTACGAAATTCCGTATAAACGACGCCGATGATTACGGATCACGACTACCAGTGGCTGTTTCGGCGCTCGCCAACGATGGCGACCTCGATCGCCGAAGACGGTCACTACCTCGACGTTAACGACGCGATGCTCGAGCGGCTGGGCTATACGCGTGAAGAAATGGTTGGCCGCCAGCCCGAGAATTTCACGACCGCCGAAACAGCCGAGCGCATAAAAAACGAATTGCGCCCGGCACTGCGGCGCACCGGCAAGCTGGAAAACAAACCCGTCACGTTCGTGACAAAAAGCGGTGACGTTGTCGATTGCACGACCAGTGCGCTAATCGAGTACGACCGCGAGGGCAAGTTCCTGCGTACGGTTGCGATGTACTTCGAAATTTCGGACCAGGCGCGCGCCAACTTCAAATACCGCACGCTGTACCGAAGTACCCCGGCAATGCTGCACACGGTCGATGGCGACGGGCTGGTCGTGACCGTGACCGATCATTGGCTGAACAAACTCGGCTACAGCCGGGAAGAGGTGGTCGGTCGTCCCATCACCGACTTCTTCAGCCGTCGCGACCAGAAGTACTACACCGAGGGTCGAATGCAGGAGCTCATCAGCGAAGGCGACTTCAGCAACATCGAGCGGCAGATGATTACCAAGGACGGCAAGACGTTGCATCTTGTCATGTCGGCCATATCGAATCGCGACGAAAGCGGCAACGTCGATCGCATGCTGGTCGCGTCCAAAGATGTTACCGAACGACGCGCCGCCGAGCGCGAGTTGCGCCGCACGCTGGCTGAAAACGCACGACTCAAGGACGAGCTGCAGCGCGAGCGCGACTACCTGCGCGAGGAAGTCAGTGTCGCCATGAACTTCGGGCGCATTGTTGGCACCAGTGCGGCTTTGCGCCGCATGCTCAAGCGCATCGAGGCGGTTGCCGAGACGCCGGCTACTGTGTTGCTGGAAGGCGAGTCAGGCGTCGGTAAAGAGCTCGTCGCAACGGCCATTCACCTGCAAAGCCCGCGCGCCGACGCGCCACTCGTAAAAGTGAACTGCGCATCGATCCCCAAGGAGTTGTTCGAGAGCGAATTTTTCGGCCATGTCAAAGGCGCGTTTACCGGCGCACACAGAGACCGAATCGGCCGCTTTCAGCTCGCCGACGGCGGCACGATATTTCTCGATGAGGTCGGCGAAATCCCGATGGAGCTGCAGGGAAAGTTGTTGCGTGTATTGCAGGAATGTGAGTTCGAGCGCGTCGGCGATGACGTTACGCGATCTGTTGACGTACGCGTTGTCGCAGCGACTAATCGGAATCTGGAACAATTGATTGTCGACGGCGATTTTCGGGAAGACTTGTATTATCGCCTGAGCGTATTTCCTGTCGAGGTCCCGCCGCTGCGGGAGCGCGGCGAGGACGTGGTTCAGCTCGCGCAGCATTTTCTCGAACAGACCTGCAAGGATTTCGGCCGCGAACCACTGACCCTGACTCGTGCACAGGCCGCCAATTTGCGCGCATACACATGGCCGGGCAACGTGCGTGAGCTTAAGAACGTGATTGAGCGCGCCGTCATTCTCTCGACCGGCAAAGTGCTGCGGCTTGATTTGTCGATGCCCGGCTTGAAGGGCACGACCGAAGGCGAAGAAGTGGACGAACGTCGCGATGACGTCATGACAGAACAGGAACTTCGGGAATTTCAGAAGCGAAATATCGTCAAAGCCCTTGAGCGATCCAACTGGAAAGTGTCAGGTCCGGGTGGCGCGGCAGAGATGCTTGGTGTCAAATCAACGACACTGAACGACCGCATACGTACTTTTAAAATAAGGAAACCGGCCAAGCGCTGACGACGATGGAATTTCTGACAGACGCCCACCCCGCTGTTTTCATTTTTGTAACCGTCGCCGCTACCATGGCGTTTCTGCCTGGATCAATAACGATGACGCTGGCCGGCTTGCTTTACGGGTTCTGGCCCGGCTTCCTGTTTGCCGCTATGGCGACAGCGATGGGCGCACAGGGCGCCTTTGCAGTTGGGCGCAGACTGCTGCGGCCGTGGATTTTGAAAAGGGCTGATGCAAACCCGAAGCTTCGCGCCCTGGAGAAAGGGCTCGAAGAGGAGGGCTTCACTATCGTGGCGCTGTCGCGGCTTTCCCTGGTCGTGCCGTTTAACGTCTTTAACTATATTTGCGGTGCATCGCCGGTTCGTGCCAAGACCTATTTCGCCGCAACCGTAATCGGGATGATCCCGGCGCTCGTTTTGTACGTCTACCTGGGAACACTGGCTCGTGACATCGGACAAGTGCTTGCCGGGGAGTCGACCCCCAGTGAGTTGAGCTGGTGGCTGTTCGGGTTCGGAGTTTTCATACTCCTGGTCCTCGTACTCATAGTCAGGCGTGTCGCAATGCGGGCGCTCGAAAAACACCTCGACATTCCGGAGGAATCGACATCCGCACCCTAGTACTTTGCTTTGCAACGCTGTGTTTCGCGGCCGCTTTCGCCGCAGATACATTGCCGCTGCCGGTACAGTCAGCATTGCAACTCCGCTCGGTGCCGGCTGACGCGGTCAGTATTCAGGTCGTTGACCTGCAGTCGGGCGAGGCAATCGTCGACTGGAACGCCGCAACGGCCCGAAATCCAGCGTCGACGATCAAGTTGCTCACGACGCTCGCGGCGCTCGACGAACTGGGTCCCGCTTATCGCTGGCGTACCGAGGTTTTCACGCGGGGCGAAATCCGGGACGGTGTTCTCGACGGCGACCTCGTACTGAAGGGATATGGCGACCCGTTCCTCGTGACAGAACGAGTCTGGCAATTGGTGCAGGACATCCGTCATCAGGGAATTCGCGAAATTCGCGGTGACCTGGTGATTGATGACAGCTGGTTTGACGTCGGCGAATATGACCCGGCCGCGTTCGACAACCAGCCGCTGCGTGCCTACAACGTGGCACCCAGCGCGTTGCTCATGAATTTCAAAGTGATTCGTTACTGGTTCGCGCCCGACGGCACGGGCGTCGACGTGCGGCTGGAC
>JBCAZN010000279.1:0-4241 GCA_038533035.1 Pseudomonadota bacterium | reverse complement strand
CCTCACCTTGCGCGTCGGCAATGACTCGCTCACGGTAGGCTTCAGCGTCCTGCAAGACAACCTCCCGCTGACCGCGAGCACGCGGCACGATGTCATTCGCGTATTTTTCGGCTTCAAACTTGTAGCGATCGCCATCGTTGGTTGCTCTTAGCGTATCGGCAACGGCATCCTCAACGGCGCTCGGGTAGTTCACGCGGTTGATGTTGATAGAGGCTACAGTGAGCCCGGCGCCATAGTCGTTAAGGGTTTTTTGCAGCTCAACAATCGTGCGTGCCGGAATTTCTGCGCGGCGTTCGCCAATCAAGGATTCGAGCGTGCTCGTTCCAACGACCCCACGCAGCGCGCTTTCTGTCAGGTCCTGCAGCGTCTGCTCGGGATTCTCTACCTCGAAGCTGTAGAGCACCGGATCGGAGCGACGATACTGTACCGCGATGTCGATAAAGACGTACCACAGGTCAGCCGTCAACATTTCCGTTGAATAGTTGAACTCGTTGATCGCGCCAATGTTGACCTTGTCGACGGTCTCGATCGGGAACGGCAGGTGCCAGCGCAGGCCCGGCATTGTAACCGGCTGCGTATCCGAGACCGGCACGTGCTTGCCGAAGCGCTGTACAACGCCGCGCTCGGATTCGTCTACCTTGTAGAAGCCTGTAATGCCCCACGCGATCAGCAGGAAGATGGCCAGAACGATGCCACCACCGCTGCCGCCTTTGCCGCTGCCTCCGCCAAGAATGCTGCCAAAGCGCTTCTGCCAGTCCTGAACGATCTGGTCGAGATCGTTCTGTTCGCCGCCGCCGCTACGACCCCAGGGGTCCTTGTCGTCGCCGTTTCCTTGTCCGTTACCTTGTTCGTTCCAGGCCATTATCTATTTACTCATTTGCTGCCGACGCCGCTATTGGCGCCGGGTCCAGTTGATCCAGTGCGAGATTTTCACGCTTCAGGAAGCGCCGCAAGTCCTTTTCCGACATTTTCAGCTCGAGTGTCCAGCTGCCGTCCTCGTGGCTGTCCTCTGAAAGGACCGCACCGAGATCGAAAAGTTTAGCTCGTTGCCGGCCCTGGCCGGGCTGCAGGTGAATGTGGCGGTGTACCGATTTTTGCATGAGACGGTCGGCAATCGCCTGCACGAGCATCGGAATGCCCTCGCCGGTGACGGCCGACAGCCAGACAGCACGCCCCTCTCCATTCCTGTTGTTGGTTACACGTGGCTCGCGATCCAGTTTGTCGATCTTATTGTACACCCGTATTTGCGGCACCTGATCGGCATCGAGCTGTTTCAACACCGAATTGACCTGCCGTACCCGCTGCCAGCGGTTCGGGTCGGAGGCATCGATCAGGTGCAGAATCAGGTCCGCCTCGCGCGCCTCCTGCAACGTCGATTTGAAAGCGGCAATCAGCTCATGCGGCAAGTCACGGATGAAGCCGACGGTATCCGCCACCACAACATGCCCGCCTTCCGGCAATTCCAGTCGGCGCACGGTCGGGTCCAGCGTCGCGAACAGCTGGTCCTGCACATAAACGTCCGCGTCTGTCAGTGCGTTAAACAACGTCGACTTGCCCGCGTTGGTGTAGCCAACCAGCGCCACGGTGGGCACTTCCGCGCGCACCCGGTTGCGACGATTCATCGTGCGCCGCGAATCGACGTGCTTGAGCCGCTCGTTGAGCTGGCGAATCCGGTTGCCGATCAGGCGACGGTCAGTTTCGAGCTGGGTTTCACCCGGACCGCGCAAACCGATACCGCCCTTCTGCCGCTCAAGGTGAGTCCAGCCTCGCACGAGACGCGTGGACAGGTGCCTGAGCTGCGCGAGTTCAACCTGCAGCTTGCCCTCAAAACTGCGCGCACGCTGCGCGAAGATGTCGAGAATCAACCCGGCACGATCCAGCACACGACACTTGAGTTCGCGTTCCAGATTGCGTTCCTGACTGGGGCTCAGCGCGGCGGACGATATCACCAGCTCGGCGCAGCTCTCACGAATCAGCGACCTGAGCTCATCGAGCTTGCCTTTACCAATAAAGAATCGCGGGTCGGGGCGCTTCCTGGCTGTGACCAGTTCACCGCCGATAACCGCGCCCGCGGAGCGTGCCAGTTCAGCAAACTCCTCGCGTTCAGATTCTTCGGGTAATCCATCGGGACTCGCATGGACGAGCACTGCCTGCTCGCCAATTTGCGGTCGTTCAAACAAATACCACCTCCTGACGAGGCAGTATCAAAATGCACTTACTCGTCGTCGTCTCCATCGTCCTCACCGGGCATCGGGAGGCGCACGTTGCGTGACGGTACCACCGTCGATATCGCATGCTTGTATACCATCTGGTTAACACTGTTCTTCAGCAGCACGACGAACTGGTCAAACGAATCGACCTGTCCCTGCAGCTTGATGCCGTTTACCAGGTAGATCGATACGGGAACCTTTTCCTTTCTCAGAATATTCAGGAACGGGTCTTGCAAAGTCTGCCCTTTAGCCATTTTTGGGTCTCCTTATTTTTGTTGTTGAAATCCTCCCCCCGGTGGCGCCGGGTGCCCATGGCGGATTTCTGCCTAAGCGTTTAAAAAGTCTATCAGATACGGGGTTATTGTGGCGATCGCGTTACCTTCAAGCGGATTGATGAGAAACACGTCTTTTTCTGACCGAAGCCACGTAATCTGGCGTTTCGCGAGTTGCCGTGTCGCGAAAAGCGCCCTGTCACGTGCCTCCGCCGCATCGTAGTCGCCATCGAGATAACGCCAGAATTGCCGGTAACCGACCGATCGCATCGCTGTGCTGTCACCGCTCAGACCAGGGCGCGCGCGCAATGTTCGCATTTCCTGCTCGAATCCCGCGGCGATCATGAGGTCCAGTCGTTCGGCAATTCGCTCATGCAGCAATGCCCGCGGTTCGATGTTAAGGCCGATCTTGGCGAAACTATAGTCACGTTTCGACTCAGAGGCGGCGTTTGTATGCCATTCGCTGATTGGTTTGCCACTTACGCGGTACACCTCAAGTGCCCGCTGAATGCGCTGCTTGTCATTCGGATCGAGGCGTGCGGCTGTGTCCGGATCAACCGTTTCAAGCTGCGCATGCATCGACGGCCATCCCAACTTCGCGGCCTCGGCGTCGATTGCCGCGCGCGCGGTCTCATCGGCGGCAGGCAGATCGGCAATACCCTCTGTCAACGCGCGGAAGTACATCATCGTGCCGCCCGCCAGCAGCGGTATACGGTCGTTTGCAAAACTTTTGCGTATCGCGCTCTCTGCGTCGCGAACGAACTCGCCGGCTGAGTAGCTTTCTTCGGGATCGCGAATATCGACCAGCTGGTGCGGTGCGCTCTGAAGCGTCTCGGCGTCCGGCTTCGCTGTGCCAATGTCCATGCCGCGGTAAACAAGAGCGGAATCAACGCTGATGATGTCGCACGGAAAACGCTTGCAAAGCTCGATCGCAATATCGGTCTTGCCCGATGCCGTCGGGCCCATCAATAGAAACGCGGTGTCAGTCACCTAGTTAATGCCCATATTAATTAGGTCACTGACACCTAGTTAGCGGCCGCGCAGAAACAGGCGGTCCAGTTCCGACATCGTGATTGTCGTCCAGGTTGGTCGACCGTGATTGCACTGGTCGGCCTTGTCGGTTGCTTCCATTTCGCGCAATAACGCGTTCATTTCATCAATCGACAGCAGGCGATTCGCGCGCACCGAGTGGTGACAGGCCATCGTTGCGAGAAACTCGTCGCTCGCTTCCTCGACGCGGCTGCTCTGCCCGGCCTCCGACAAATCAGATAGAACGTCACGCAGTAACGCCTCTGCGTCCGCGTTGCGTAATAACACGGGCACCTCTCGAATCGTTAGCGTCGTCGGCCCTGAGCGATCGACCACCAGGCCCAGCTTTTCGAGCGCCTCGCCGGAGCCCTCGACAAGGTCTGCTTCACTTTCTGCCACCGCGACGTGCTCGGGCACCAGCAACGGCTGCCGTACGACGTTGCGGTCGTCATAACCCACTTTCAGCTTTTCATAAGTAATGCGTTCGTGTGCCGCATGCATGTCGACGATAACCAGTCCTTCCTTGTTCTCGGCGAGGATGTAGACACCCGCCAGTTGTGCGACGGCGAAACCGAGCGGCGGTACTTCGGCAGCCGGGTCCGGAACATCGGCGAGTGACGGCGCCGTAGCCATGCTGCGATACGTCGCCAGTGTTTCACGGACGCTCGATGACGCGCGGCAATGTGTTTAACCAGGGATCGATGCCGTTACCCAGCCGGCCATCGTCCTC
>JBCAZN010000278.1:0-4252 GCA_038533035.1 Pseudomonadota bacterium | reverse complement strand
TGACGCGACAGCGCCCACAATACATGTTCACGAACGAGTTCAGAATCGTCGTCGGCGCGTTTCTGCAGCGCCGCGACGACGTTTGGTGTTGATTCTGCGTTGCCTAGCCCAACGGCAAGATTACGTGACCACGACTCGTAGCCGATGCGACGAATCGCGCTGCCCTCGGTTCGCTCAAGAAATTCCTGTTTGCTCCATGCGAACAGGTCGACCAGTTCGGCGTCGTCGAGATTGTGACGTGGATTGAAATCGGACTCATCACTTGGCTGTGCAAACTTGTTCCACGGGCAATAAAGCTGGCAGTCGTCGCAACCGTAAACGCGATTGCCGATCGCCTCACGAAATTCGTCGGGGATCGCACCCTTGTTCTCGATCGTGAGGTAGGAAATGCAGCGACGTGCATCGAGTTGATAGGGCGCAACGATGGCCTGCGTCGGACACACATCGATGCAGGCAACGCACGTTCCGCAGTGCGATGTTTCCGCTTCGTCGACCGCGAGCGGCAGGTCGGTATACAGCTCGCCGAGGAAAAACCAGGAGCCGGAATCCCGATCAATTACATTTGTGTGTTTGCCGACCCAGCCGATGCCGGCTTTTTCAGCGATCGCTTTTTCAAGTACGGGCGCGCTGTCGACGAACACCCGGTAACCGAATTCGCCGACGCGTTGTTCGATGCGACGCGCGAGATCCCGAAGCCGGCCGCGGAGTACCTTGTGATAGTCGCGGCCAAGTGCGTAACGAGAGATGTAAGCCTTCGACGAGTGGTCGAGCAGGGCTTTTGCGACGTCCTGGTCTTCCTGCAAGTAATCCATGCGCACCGAAATCACGCGGATGGTGCCGGGCACGAGTTCGTCGGGGTGACTGCGCTTGCTGCCGTGACGCTCCATGTAATGCATCGAGCCGTGAAATTTTTTGTCGAGCCACTCATTGAGTCGAGCGTCGGCAACGTCGAGGTCGATATCGCTGATACCGGCATCCTGGAAGCCCAGCTCGCCGCTCCATCGCAGGATGTCAGCTTTGAGCTCAGCCATCGTTGTCGTTGATTGTTCCATGCGCCTGACCAGTATAATCGCCCCCATGCAGGACATGACGTCAAATATTTACAGCGTTGCAGCCGTGCGCGAAATCGATCGCATTGCGATCGAGGAACATGGCGTGCCGGGCTACACGTTGATGAAACGGGCCGCGGAAGCGGCATTCGACGACGCACGCGCGCAATTTCCGGACACCGACCGCTGGCAAATCATTTGCGGTGCGGGCAACAACGCCGGCGATGGCTACGCGGTTGCGCGGTTGGCTGCAACGAATGGCATAGCGGCCTCGGTCATTTCCCTCGTTGATACAGAAAAATTGAAAGGCGATGCCGCACGCGCCCATGCGGACTTCCTGCAGGCCGGTGGAGCGGTCGACGACTGGGTCGGGGAACTTGACGACGATGCGGAACTGCTGATCGACGCCATCCTGGGCAGCGGGCTCGAGCGAGACGTCAGCGGCGAGTTCGCGAACGCTGTCGACGCGCTGAACGACCACTGGGCACCGGTTCATGCCATGGATATTGCTACCGGCATCAATGGCAATTCGGGCGAGATCATGGGTAACGCGGTCATTGCCGAGCTGACAACGACGTTTGTCGGACTGAAATCGGGCCTGTTTCTTGGTGAAGGGCCCGAGTATTGCGGCGAGATTTACTTTGCTGACCTTGATATCCCTAGCGAATGGCATAACGCCGTCAGCCCTGACTACCGGCGTGTTGATGACCTTCTGCTTTTGACCTGGTTGCATCGGCGTGAGCGCGCCGCACACAAAGGAGATTTCGGGCACGTTCTCGTGGTCGGCGGAGGACCCGGCATGCCCGGCGCGGCACTGCTCTGCGGATCGGCGGCATTGCGCACGGGTGCAGGCCGCGTCAGCGTCGCGACGCATCCATCGCATGCGGGCGCGCTGGCGGCAGCCCGACCGGAGCTTATGGTGCATGGTGTTGATCGAGGTGCCGATCTGGCCGCCTTGCTGGAGCGCGCTGATGTCGTCGCGTTCGGTCCCGGCCTCGGAGATTCGGATTGGGCGGTTGAGATGCACTCGGTACTGGTGAACGATTCCCGCCGCTGTGTGTGGGATGCCGATGCGCTGAACATCCTCGCGAGCGCACCGCAAGCGGTGCAACACAGAATCATCACACCGCACCCGGGAGAAGCGGGCCGCCTGAACGGTTGTGGTACCGAGGATGTCCAGGCGGACCGATTGGCGGCGCTCGACGCGCTTCAGGATCGATACGGTGGTGTCGCGGTACTCAAGGGCGCCGGCACGCTGGTATCCGCGGGTGGACGGCCGTGGCTGTGTACTGCCGGCAATCCGGGTATGGCCGCTCCGGGCATGGGCGATGTCCTCACGGGCGTGATTGCGGGCCTGCTTGGTCAGGGCTTGCCGTTGGAGGAGGCGGCGGCGATCGGTGTGGAGGTGCATGCGCGCGCCGGTGATATAGCTGCCGAGCAGGGCGAGCGTGGCCTGCTGGCATCCGATGTGATCGACGTGCTGCCGTGGGTCGTTAATCCATGACCCGTTTTTTGGCCGACGAGGCGGCGACAGCGCAGTTCGCATCTGACGTACTTGATGCGCTGCCTGAGTCACTGGCGGGCTGGACGCTGCTTTTGAGCGGGGAGCTCGGTGCCGGCAAATCGACATTCGCGCGCGCGCTGATCCGGGCTGCGGGCCATACCGGTGCAGTGCCAAGCCCGACCTACACACTCGTCGAGCCCTATAATCTTGATGCCGGGGCGTTCTACCACGTCGATCTGTACCGGGTTGCCGACGAGGAAGAGCTGCGATATCTCGGCTGGAACGAGCTCGATGACGGCTTTCGCCTTGTTGAATGGCCGGATCGGGCGCCGGGGCTGCTGCAGGAGGCCGATCTTGCCCTCAAGCTCAGCTACGAAGGCGAGGGCCGTCGCGCAGCGCTCAGCGGGCTCTCCGAGCGCGGCGCCGCGCTGGTTGAGGCACTGTATATTCCTGAATCGATAGATTAACTAACAGGCCTATCTTCATAATTTTGAAGCGAAAACTCTTGGTTTTTGCGCTTGAATTCGTATACTGACCGGACTTGGTTGGAATGACACCGGCTTGGGCCCCGATGTTGACAGAGCGAATTTACTTATTAGCGACGTTTTTGCTACTGAATTCAGTGGCTTATGCAGGTACAACTGTGGAAAACGTGCGCGTCTGGTCAGAGAACGACAAGACACGTGTCGTACTGGACCTGTCGAGATCCGTGCAACACAACATCTTTACGCTGCGCGGTCCCGACCGAATCGTTATCGATCTCAAGGACAGCCGCCTCGCGCCGTCCCTTGCGAACCTGCCCGACGGCACCGGTGCCGTGCGCCAGATACGCAGCGCGATTCGCTCAAACGGCCAGCTGCGCGTGGTACTTGACCTTGCACAGAGCGTGCGCTCACGCAGTTTCACAGCCGGACCCAACGATCGTTACGGCGATCGCCTGGTCATTGACCTGCAGCGGACTGGCAGCCTCGAGCCCGTCAAGCGAGCGTCCGACACCTACAAACCCGGTCGCGACGTGGTTATCGCGATTGATGCCGGCCATGGCGGCCATGATCCCGGCGCTATGGGCCGCCGCGCACGCGAAAAAGACCTTGTTCTGCAGATCAGCAAGGAACTCGCGAAACGTATTAACGCGGAGCCGGGCATGCGTGCCATTCTGATTCGCAACCGTGATGTGTTTGTGCAGCACAAGGATCGGGTTGCTATTGCACGCGACAACGACGCGGACTTGTTTATCTCGATTCATGCCGATGCAAACGCGAGTGCAGGGCCGAGTGGTGCTTCTGTCTGGGCGCTCGACCTTGATCGCGCCAGCCGCGAGGCGCGTGCCGCACTGCGAGACCGCGATCAGCGCGAGGTTAAGGTCGGTGACGTTTCCCTGAATGACAAGGATCCGGTCCTTGCGTCCGTGCTTTACGACCTGTCGCAAAGCGCCGCGCTCAGTGCAAGCAACGACGTGGGTGCAAGGGTGAGCAAGCAGCTGAGTCGCGTGGTCAAGATGCACAGCACCAAAGTGCGGTTGAAGAGTCTTGCCGTGCTGACGTCTGCCGAAATGCCGTCGATCCTCGTCGAAACGGGTTTCATTTCAAACTCTGGCGATGAGAAAAAATTGCGTGATCGCGGGCACCAGGCACGACTCGCAGCGGCGATCCTCGCAGGCGTGCGCGATTACTTTTATACGAATCCGCCGGCTGACACG
>JBCAZN010000277.1:0-4252 GCA_038533035.1 Pseudomonadota bacterium | reverse complement strand
GAAAAAACGCCTTCACCGGGCGCATTTCCAGGCGCGCCGCAGTCCGGGCTCGCTCGAATCGATTTCGCGTGAGTTTGCCGTCCGGAAAGAATCGCTCGGTCATCGACACGCAACCGAGGTGCAGGCTTTCCATTGCCCGGGGTACTGACCCCTGGCCGAGAATCACTTCGGTACTGCCTCCGCCGATGTCGGCAACCAGCCTCATACCGTCGGTCGGCGGCAGACTGTGGGCAACGCCGCTATAGACAAGCCGCGCCTCTTCGATGCCCGAAATAACCTCTATCGGGTGACCCAGTGCGGCTTCGGCTGTAGCGATGAATGACGAATCCTCACGAGCCCTGCGTATCGTGCTCGTACCGGCGGCCCGCACGCTGTCGGCATGCATGTCGCGCAGCCTCTCACCAAATCGTGACAAGCAGTCGAGGGCACGTTCGCGGGCATCGTCCGACAGGTCGCCGCTGTCCGACAAGCCTTCTGCGAGTCGGACCGTTTCGCGCAGGCGATCAAGAATCGTGAGCTGCCCGTGGCGCAGCTCGCCGACAATCATGTGAAAACTGTTGGAACCGAGGTCGACAGCGCCGATGATCCTCGGTGATTGATCCTCAGACCGTGAAGGACTGGCCGCAGCCACAGGTTGTCTGTGCGTTGGGGTTTCGTATGATGAATTGCGCGCCCTGCAGGTCTTCCTTGTAGTCGATCTCGGCGCCCATCAGGTACTGCACGCTCATCGGATCGATCAGCAACATGACACCCTGGTTTTCCACCTGGCTGTCACCGTCTTCGATCGCCTCATCGAACGTGAATCCGTACTGAAAGCCTGAGCAGCCGCCGCCCGAAATGAAGACCCGCAATTTGAGGTTGGGGTTGGCTTCTTCGGTGATCAGTTCGCTGACCTTACTCGCGGCGGCATCGGTAAACACAATGCTTGGCGGCGGCGGAGCTGCTGACGTAGTTGTTGTCGGGGTTGCTGTGTCCATGTCCTATTCCTGCCTGCGGCCTTATTCGCCGCCGGCTGCGACCTTTTCGTCGAGTCGCGTTGTCTGTTCGAGCAGTGGCACCTGCCCTTCCGGCTGGTGTACGAGTTTACCGTTAATTTCAGCGCCTTCCGCCATCTGGATCAGATTGTAATACACATTGCCAATGACACGCGCGGTTGCGCCGAGTTCCACCCGCTTGTTCGCGAACACATCGCCTTTCACAATGCCATTCAGCACCACGTAGGGGACGGTCACGCCGCCGTCCACATGCCCGATGTCCGAGATGCTCAGCGCAGACTCTGTGTCCGGATCGGCAGTAACACTGCCATTCACGGTTCCGTCAATGTGGCAGCCGCCTTTGAAGTGCAAATCACCATTGACCTTACTGTTGGACCCAACCAGCGTTTCTACACTGATCGAGTGCCTTCCGTTTTTCTTGCCGAACATGTCAAACCTTCTCCCTGATCAGCCAGAGCCCATGGCCCAGGCAAAACTTTCTTCAATACTCGATATCGATCGCGTACGGGACTGTACCTGAACTGTGATGCGTTCGGGCTCGAATCCGTCCGGAAGCACCAGCTGGCGATCGAAATCCTGGAAATAGCGGAAACTGAACTTCCATGCCGCGTCGTCGTCGGGGCCCAAAAGGTCCGCAAACGAATACTCCGTCTCAACCCCGTCGAGACTACCCAGCACGGTCACATTGACGTCACCGGATACCTTGCGGTCATGCTTCATGGCCTGCACAAGAACAAGTCGCATATTAAAGGCGCGCTCTTCCTTGGCACGCGTCAGCTTCAGGTCCTGAACACGCAGTCCGGCATTACCGTCGGCGGGCGACACGATGCCCCGGTAAAAGGAAATCGCATCCTGCTGCTCCTGGATCTTCGCCTGCAGCGTCACGAGACTGGCCTCGACGTCTTTATAGGCCTCGCGATCCACCTCGCGGTGCGTTTCGAGCAGCGCGACTTCCTGTTTCAGGTCCGCGATTTCGTCGTCAAGCGACTGAATATGCGCTTCGAAGGCCTGGCGTTCCGCTGCCGCGTCGACAACATCGTAGCCAGCCGCAATGCGGCCGTACTCATAGACGAGATAGCCGGCGACCAGCACCAACACGGCAATGACAAGCCGCGCCGCGACCGTACGGCCCGACGTGTGCTGCCCGAATGGAGATTTTGCGGCCACTGTGTCTTAAATACCCTGAAATTGCAGAAGTGACGTTATGTTACGCGCAGACCCGGGCGAACAGAAGTGCGCCAGGTCACGGATTGCGTACAAATTGCGCACAACAAGGGACACTCTATATGGCGGCATACTACTTATGGTTCAAGGGCATCCATATCGCGTTCATGGTCACGTGGTTTGCCGGACTCTTTTACCTGCCCCGTTTGTTTATCTATCACGCACAGGCGAGCGATACGATCAGTCGCGAGCGGTTCCAGACGATGGAAAAACGCCTGTTCGGCATCATGACCATCGGCGCGGTGCTGACCTGGGTGTTCGGACTCGCGATGGCCGCGATCAATCCAGCCATTGCAGAAACGCCATGGTTCCTGGCGAAGTTTGCCCTGGTGATCGGCCTCTGTGTTTTTCACTATCGTTGCTGGGTCTGGATCAAGCGCCTGGCCGCAAGCAACGAGGTCGAAGCGGACCGCTGGCTTCGCTGGTTCAATGAAATCCCGGTGGCCTTCCTGTTCGCGATTATCCTGCTTGCGGTAATCAAGCCTTTTTAGGAGTCTGCCAGCTCTCGTTCTGCGCGGCGGATGTCCTTGTCGAACACCGCGTGCCAGCGTTTTGGCCACCAGCGCGGCCGCGGCGGCAAACCGTCCGGATGCACGGCAGGGCCGAGCTCGTAGAGTGCGCGCGCGTAAACGCGGCGCTTGAAATAGATTACTTCGTTGACCGGCCGCCAGAAGTCAACCCAGCGCACCCGGTCAAACTCGGGTTTATCGCAGCGATCGAAGCGCAGCGCCTCGTCGCCCGCGGTCAAGCGCAGCAGGAACCAGCGCTGCTTCTGGCCGATGCAGAGCGGCACACTGTTCTTGCGTATGAACTTGTCGGGCAACCGGTAGCGCAACCAGTCGCGTGTCGTGGACAACAATTCGACGTCAGATGCGGTGAGCCCGACCTCTTCGTGGAGCTCACGGAACATGGCCTCTTCAGCTTCTTCGCCTTCGAGCATTCCTCCTTGCGGAAACTGCCATCCCCTGGCACCGACCCGGCCGCCCAGCAGCAGCTTTTGGTCGTCGTTCACAAGGATGATGCCGACGTTGGCGCGATACCCTTCGGCGTCTATCCAGTCGTTGCTCATTGCAACCGTACTAAAACTTTAACTGCCGGTTACTTTACACCATCTGTCGAGCAACGTTAGTGATAGCCCGCACGTTCCGCCAAAAGCCTGGCTTCTTCGTCGCGGAAGCCGGCAACAGACACCGGCGTCGTAAGGGTTGCGGGCACTTCGACGGGCCGTTCACTGATCAGCCACGCGACGAATCGTTGTGCTGAGTCCGCAGATCGCGCATGACGGCCAATGCCGACCGCGTCGATTGTCGCTGCTCCCAGATCGACTTCGTGGACCTGCAGAGCGCTGTCGGCCGTGGCATTCGCAACCATCGCCGCGTTGCACTCGCCGACGCGTACCGCGTCCAGCAACTCTTCTTCGGACGCGTATGGCTCGCGCTCGAGCGCCGCCACCATTCGGCGTATACCGCGCTCCGCCGTTTTCACGCCCAGGTCCTGGATGCTATTCACTATATAGGAGCGACTCAGCGGATGGTGGGACGTCAGAACGCAGAAATCGAATTGTTCGATGATCGACTCAACTCGTTCGCCAACATTGCGACCCTCTAGCGGCTGTGTAACCAATACGGCTGCATACACGTTTCTCGATACCCAGAATCCGTCGCTATCGCGCACACTGCTCGCGACCTTTGCGACGCTTTCGGCGTCGATCGGCCGCAAGGCGCCCTCGTCCGCTGCACGCCAGATATCGGCTACGTTATCCGTCAGCAGGATATCGGCCGGTATGCCGGTCTTGTTAATCACACCATCGGTGATGCCTGCCGAGGGACCCCACTTGGCTGCAACGTGAATGCCGGTGTCGGCCGTGAATTCAGCAAACAATGCCGGCAGGCTTTCTTTTTGGCTGTCCGGCGCATAAACAACGATCGGATCGGGCGGCGGCCCGTCGTCCTGCGGCCCGCACGACGCACACAAGACGGCTAGCAGAATCAGGTAGCAGGTTCTCATGCCGCCTCGACGATCACCCGGTCGCG
>JBCAZN010000276.1:0-4260 GCA_038533035.1 Pseudomonadota bacterium | reverse complement strand
GTACAGTACAGTGGCACATAAGAAAGCAGGCGGTAGCAGTAAGAACGGTCGCGATTCAGAAAGTAAACGCTTAGGCGTCAAAATCTACGGCGGCCAGAAAGTCGTTGCGGGCAATATCATCGTTCGCCAGCGCGGCACGCGTTTCCACGCCGGTGTCAATGTCGGTTGCGGTCGCGATCACACATTGTTCGCCAAGAAAGACGGACATGTGAAGTTCGAGAAGAAAGGCCCCAAAAATCGGCAGTTCGTGAGCGTCCTCGACGCTTGATCGAATTAAGCGGGACGGGCCGCGGCGTGTCCCCGATCGGCTGCAGCAAAAACCCCGCCCATGCGGGGTTTTTTGTATCAACCAAACGAGAGTTTCGAAATGAAGTTCGTCGACGAGGCAACCATTCGTGTACAGGCCGGCAACGGCGGCCACGGCTGCCTGTCATTTCGCCGCGAAAAGTACGTTGAACGAGGCGGCCCGGATGGTGGCGATGGCGGTAACGGCGGCAGCGTCTGGCTGGTTGCCGACAAGTCGCTAAACACTCTCGCCGACTTTCGTGTGGCACGAAAATTTCGGGCAGAGAACGGCCAGCCGGGTGCCGGACGCAACAAGACGGGTCGGTCAGGCGAAGACTTCGACGTGCAGGTGCCTTGCGGCACAGTCGTGCAGGACGTTGATACCGGAGAAATCATCTGCGACCTGACCGAGTCGGGCGCACGCCAGAAGGTTGCCGAAGGCGGCCGCGGTGGTCTCGGCAACACGCGCTTCAAAAGCAGCGTCAATCGTGCACCTCGCAAGACGACCAACGGGACGCCGGGCGAGGGTCGTCATCTCAAGCTCGAATTGAAGGTGCTTGCCGATGTTGGCCTGCTCGGCATGCCGAATGCCGGCAAATCGACACTGATAACGGCTATGTCCTCGGCCAAACCGCGTATTGCCGATTATCCGTTTACTACACTGCATCCCAACCTGGGCGTCGTTCGGGTCGGCCGTCTGCAAAGCTTCGTCATGGCCGATATTCCGGGCCTGATTGAAGGTGCAGCGGAAGGGGCGGGCCTCGGCATCCAGTTCCTGAAGCACCTGCAGCGCACCGGCCTGCTGCTGCACGTCGTCGATATCGCCCCCATTGACCCCGACACAAATCCGGCCGAAGAAGTAAAGGCGATCGCGGCCGAGCTGGGCAAATTTTCAGAAGAGCTCGCCGACAAGGATCGCTGGCTGGTTATCAACAAGACGGACCTGCTTGCCGCTGACGACCTGGCAGAAGCACGGGAATCGCTGCTTGCCGACCTTGATTGGCATGGCCCGGTCTTTGAGGTCAGTGCCGCAACCGGCGCCGGTACCGATGCGTTGGCGACCGCCATCATGCGGGAAATCGAACATAAGCAGGAAATCAGCGAGGCCAACGCTGAAACCTGGTCTCCGCAGGACGCGTGATTTAACAATAATCGGTTCCGCTACCCTCCCTGGATTATGTCCAGAACGACAGCTACCGCTCGTTCCCCGCTAACTACCGCTCGTCGGAAACGGGCGCACTGTTTGTGAAACCGATCACAGTGCGCCTGCCACGTAAAGTGACCTGATTCACGCCCATTGTTCGCCGATTTAGTGTGCCGGGTACGGTGCCCGGATAATGGGCACCATGAAATATTCAAACGGCCTTACAATTTTTGAACTGATGATCGTCCTCGCTGTGGCGTCGATCCTTTTGTCTGTTGGCGTCCCGAGTTTTCGCGGCGTCATGATGGACAACCGACTGGTGTCGGACACAAATCAGTTTGTCGCATCCATCAGCCTGGCGAGAAGTTCGGCAGTGCGCTTTCAGCGTGACGCAACCATCTGCGTCAGTGCCAATACGAGTGCCACCGTGCCGACCTGCACCGCGTCGACCGACTGGTCACAGGGCTGGATGGTCTGGGTCGACAAGAATCGTGATGCGATAACAACCGCCGACGAAGTGGTATCGGTCTTCGCACCACTGAACGATTCGTTGTCCTTCACGGCGGCAAACGTCAATCGTTTTACTTATGACTCACGTGGCTTTGGCTCGACACCCGCAGACGATCTGACGCTTTGTGACAACCGCAGCGGAGAGTCCGGCCGGGTGATCAAGGTGAATGCCATTGGCCGCACCAGCGTTGTGAAGCAGGGTTGCAGCTAATGTTTGCGCGATCGACATCTGTTCCTGCCGTTGCGAAGCGGCACCGCCAGTCGGGCTATACGCTGATGGAGATCCTCGTATCAGCGCTCATCCTGTCAATCGGTCTTGTCGGCGTTGCCGGGGTCCAGGCACTGGCGCTCGTTAACAACCAGTCTGCCTACGTTCGTTCACAGGCAACGACGATGGCTTATGACCTGGCTGACCGTATGCGTACCAACGTGGAAGGTGCGAATGCCGGATTCTACAATCCCGGCGCGGCCGCAACGCACGCCTCCTGCAAGACGGCCGTTGGCTGTTCGACGCAGCAGCTGGCTGAAAACGACCTTGCGGAATGGAATGCGGCGCTGACGGCGAACTTGCCGATGGGTACCGGCTTCGTTTGCATTGATAGCACGCCCGACGACGGTACGGGTGTCGGAGCGCCCGCCTGTGACGGCAACGGAACACAGTTTTCGATCAAGATCTGGTGGGACGGCGATCGTGACGGCGCGATCAGCGTCGCCGCCGACAACCTCGAGCGCATGGTAATCAACTTTCAGCTATGAATACGTTTAGAAATTCTCAGTCCGGTATGACGATTGTCGAGATCCTGATCGCGATGTTGCTGGGACTGTTCCTCGTGGGCGGCGTTTTGCAGGTGTTTTCATCTTCCAAGCAATCGCACCGCGTGCATGAAGCGACGGCTCGCATGCAGGAAACCGGCAGGATGGGTATCGAGATTATTGCTCGCGACGTACGCATGGCCGATTTCTGGGGCTGTGCGTCGGACCTCAACAACGTCACCAATAATCTTGATAACGCTGGCACCGGCTACGTCGATTTCGGCTCGGGCGGCCTCGCGGGCACTGAGGGTGCTGCCGGCGCGCCGGATACAATTACATTACGTGGCGGTTTTGGTACCGGCATGGGCATAGAGCCGCCTTACGGACCGCAAGCCTCTGCGAACATCAAGGTTGCGGCGGGCAATGATCTAGAACAATCGGATATCGTCTTCGTTGCCGACTGTAGCAGTGCCGACATTTTCCAGATTTCGAACGCGAATCCCGGGACCGCAGGAACAATTGTCCATAACACGGGTTCGGCGACTGAGCCCGGCAACTACAACGCAACCAATCCGGGCTGCCCGGGCTCCAACGCCCATTGCCTGTCCAAGATTTACGGTGCCGACGCGCAGCTTTTCGAGGTGCAGGAAATTGCCTACACGGTTGCGACCGGCTCCGAAGGCGAGCCGGCGCTGTTTCGCAACGGCCAGGAGTTTCTCGACGGTGTCGAGGACCTGCAGGTTCTCTACGGCGAAGATCTCGACGGCAACGGCGTGGCTGACTATTTCGTTGCAGCCAACCAGGTTACCGATATGGAGCAGGTCGTGAGCATTCGCTTCGCTATCGTCGCCCGATCTCGCAATGACAACCTGACCGGCGGCGTGAACCAGACCTACACAATTCTTGGCGGTACCAGGACGCCCAATGATCAGCGTCTGCGGCAGACCTATACAAGCACAGTCAACATCCGTAATCGCCTGTAATCCGGATTCGGAGATTTTTCGATGAAAAACCTTTCAATAAAGCCTTGCTATTCTCTGCCGAACCGGCAGCGCGGTGCGGTGCTGGTCATCAGCCTGATCATCCTGCTCGTGATCACGACGCTGGCCGTCGGCAGCATGCAAAACACGATGCTCGAGGAAAAGATGGCCGGCAATATCAGCGATCGCAACCTCGCGTTCCAGTCGACGGAGTCGGCCATTCGTGAGGCCGAGACGTTTGTTGAGAATATTGTCAGCCTGGGCCAGTTCACGGGCGCCAACGGTCTGCACGGTCGGACCGACATTGAGCCCTACATATTTGACCAGAGCGTCTGGACCACATCGGGTGCACATGTTGTTGCGCAGACCGACTTTGGTTCGTATGACAGCCCCCGCTACATCATCAAACACTTCACTACGGTTACGGGTACCACAGGTGCGCTGAATATGTCCGGTTACGGCGATAACAAGGGTACCGGTGACGTGACGATATTCAGAATTACCGCGCGCGGAACGGGCGCGAGTGCCGACTCGGCCGAAGTACTTCTGCGGACGCAATACGGCAGCCATCTAGAAGATGCGACCGTA
>JBCAZN010000275.1:0-4267 GCA_038533035.1 Pseudomonadota bacterium | reverse complement strand
GAAATTGTTAGGAGTAGTGGTCATAGGTCTGGCGCTCGTTGCCTGCGCGCCGCAATTTACACTCGAGGATCTCGAAGACCAGGCGATGTTGAGCGGCGACTGGAGCCAGGTTGAACAACGCGAGCGGCTGATGCGCCGCAAAGCGATGCGCGACAGCGAGGACAACTTGGTTTGCCCCGACGACCTGATTGCCGTTTGCGAGAACCGGATTGGCGCTAGTCGCTGTTCGTGTGTTGATCGAAACGTATTACAGGGCATTTACGCTAACTTCTGATTCTGTGGAAGTAGTGCTTCCTTGCTCCGGCGCAGCATGTCGCCGGCTGACTCCCCTTGCGCCAGTGCCAATGCCACGAGCAGCGCATCCAGCAGCGCCAACTGCGCAAGCCTTGAACTCATCGGCGTATAGACGCTGGTATCTTCGATCACCCGGCACGGAAACAATATGCTTGCTGCATCGGCAATCGCAGATTCCGGGTTCGTAATCGCGATGACTGTGGCACCACGCTCACGCGCCGTTTGTGCGGCACGGGCGAACTCCGGCCAGCGACCGGAATGTGACAACAGAACCAGAACGTCATCGGGCTCCGCAATGGCCGCAAACTGCAAAATCATCGGCGTGTCATTCAGTGCCGAGCAGGGTACGCCGAGGCGAAAAAACTTATGGCTTGCGTCACGCGCCACGTAGCCTGATGCACCCAGCCCGGCGAACGCGATTTGACGGGCGCCGGCCATCGCGGCAGCCGCCGCTTCAATAGGCATGGACGACAGATCGGTGCGCATATCCACCAGTGACTGGATGGAGGCATCCAGGACCTTGATCGTGGCATCAGCCGGACGGTCGTCGGAATTGACGTCGCGGTGGACGTAACCCCCGGGGGCACTTAAAGCTTCGGTGAGGCGGCGCCCCAGTTCACGAAAGCTGTCGAGGCCGATATGGTGGCAAAACCGCACGACCGTCGGCTCGCTGGTACCGCACTCCGTTGCGATGTGTGACAGGGTGGCGCTGGCGGCTTCTTTCGGGTGCGCGAGCACCCATTCCGCAACTCTCGTCTGGGAGCGGCTCAATGCCGGAATAGAGGCTTCAATTTCACGCAACATGTAGTAAAACTACACTTTTTGTAGCGAAATTGCCAATATTTCGCGCTATACTCGGCAAAAATGTAGTAAAATTACAGACTCTAGCCAGGAACGCAGACACCCTATGGCCAAACTGATCCCGGTCGATACCTTCGACCTCGTAATCTTCGGTGGCACCGGCGACCTCGCCATGCGCAAGTTGCTGCCCGCGCTCTATCACCGTGACGGTGACGGGCAGGTGACGTCTGATAGCCGGATCATCGCGGCCAGCCGCGGTGCGATGTCGCGTGACGAGTACCTTGATGTTGTGAAAGAGGCGCTCCGGGAAAATCTCGGCGAGCAGGAATTTGATGACGACCGTTGGCAGTCTTTTGCAGCGCGTATTCACTACGTGCAGGCCGACGCGTACGAGCACGATAACTGGGGTGACCTCGGTGGGCTGCTGGACGGGTTCGACGATCGCGTTCGGGTTGCCTACCTGGCCACGGCGCCGAGCTTGTTTGGCCCGATTGCAGCAGGGCTGAAGAAAAATCAGCTCATCACTGCAAAAAGTCGCATCGTGCTTGAGAAGCCGCTCGGCCGCGATTACCAATCGGCCGTCGAAATTAATAACGCAATCGCCGAATGTTTTGCCGAAGACCAGGTCTATCGCATCGATCACTATCTCGGCAAAGAGACGGTGCAGAACCTGCTCGCGCTGCGCTTTGGCAACTTTCTGTTCGAACCGCTGTGGCGCCGCGCCGCGATCGACAACGTGCAGATAACTGTTGCCGAAGACTTAGGCGTCGGCGGCCGTTCCGAATTCTACGATCGGGTCGGCGCGCTGCGCGACATGGTGCAGAACCACCTGATGCAGCTGGTCTGCCTGTTCGCCATGGAGCCACCATCGAGTCTCGACCAGAACGCCGTGCGTGACGAGAAGATCAAGGTGCTGCGCTCTCTGAAACCGATCTCAGCCGACCAGGTGCAGTCCAGTACGGTGCGTGCGCAGTACGAGGCGGGCGCCGTTAATGGCGAGACCGTGCCGGGTTATCTCGATGAACTCGGTGGTGCGTCCAGTACGACGGACACGTTCGTCGCGCTCAAGCTCGAAATCGAAAACTGGCGCTGGTCCGACGTTCCTTTTTATGTGCGGACCGGCAAGCGACTCAAAGCCAAGCACTCGGAAATCGTAGTTGAGTTCCAGGACGTCCCGCACTCGATATTTCCGGAACAGCGCTTCAACGTGAAGCCCAACCTGCTCAGGATTCGCCTGCAGCCGGACGAGGGCGTGCAGCTGTCGATCATGGCGAAGGAGCCGGGGCCGGGCGGGTTTGACCTGCGGCCGGTCGGACTTGACCTGAGTTTCGAAGAAACTTTCGGCGTCGGGTATCCGGATGCCTACGAGCGACTGCTCATGGAGGTGCTGCGTGGCAACCCGGCACTGTTCATGCGTCGCGACGAGGTTGAAGCCGCCTGGCACTGGATCGACGGGGTCATTGCATCGTGGCAGGCCGCCAAGCAAAAAGTCGAGTCCTATGTCGCCGGCTCCTGGGGCCCGGCAGGGGCATCGCTGTTGCTGGATCGCGACGGACGCTCATGGCACGAGGTAGAGTGAAATGATTGAGCTTCTCGAGTTTTCGACCCGCGAGGCGGCGTCGGTCGCGGCTGCAAGCCGCATGAGTGAATGCATACAAACACGCCTCGACACAGCGGAACGAGCCGAAATCGTGGTCAGCGGTGGCAGCACACCGCAACGCTGTTTCGCAGCCTTGGCCGACACCGATCTCGACTGGCCGCGCGTGCGTGTTGCGCTGTCCGACGAACGCTGGGTGCCGGCCGATCACGACGCCAGCAACGAAGGCATGGTGCGTAACAACCTCTTGCAAGGCAGGGCTGCATCGACGTCGCTCCTGCATATCTACCAGTCCGACATGACCGTCGACGAGCGCTGTGACTCATTGCAATCCGAGCTCGAAGGCGTGGAGTTTGCCTGCGCGCTTGTCGGCATGGGAGCAGACGGCCACTTCGCGTCGTTGTTTCCCGATGCCGATGCGCTTGCCGTTGGACTGCACCGTGACACACAGCATTTTTATATTCCGATCAAAACGGGTGCGAGCCCGCATCCCCGAGTGAGCATGACGTTAGCCGCGCTATTGCGCAGTGACGAACTGGTGCTCCTGTTCTTCGGTGACGACAAGAAAGTCACGTTTGAACAGGCCGTCGAGGATCGCGACGCCTATCCGATCGGCCACCTGATTCATCAATCCGCGACACCTGTGCGCGGCTACTGGGCACCCTAATGTCTACTCTCAATCCGATTCTCGAATCCGTAACGCAACGCATCGTGAAACGCAGTGCCGAGTCACGTGCTGCTTATCTTGCGCGCATCCACGATGCGGGCCATTCCGGTCCTGTGCGCAGCGGACTGTCCTGCAGCAATCTCGCGCACGGCTTCGCGGCCAGCAGCGTCAGTGACAAGAAAGCATTGTCGGGTGACGTGGTGCCGAACATTGCGATTGTCAGTGCCTACAACGACATGCTGAGCGCGCACCAGCCTTTTGAGACCTATCCGCAACAGATCAAGCGGGCCGCTGCCGCACGCGGTGCCGTCGCCCAGGTCGCGGGCGGCGTACCGGCAATGTGTGACGGCGTTACGCAGGGACAGGATGGCATGGACCTGTCGCTATTCAGTCGCGACGTCATCGCGCTGTCGACGGCGGTAGCGCTTTCACACGACATGTTTGATGCCGCGATTTGCCTTGGCATCTGCGACAAGATCGTGCCTGGCCTGCTGATCGGTGCGCTCTCGTTCGGGCACCTGCCCGTCGCGTTCGCGCCGGCCGGACCGATGGTCTCCGGACTTGGCAACAAGGAGAAAGCGCACATTCGTGAAGAATATGCGGCAGGGCGAATCGGGCGCGACGAATTGCTGGAGGCAGAGTCGGCGGCCTATCACGCACCGGGCACCTGCACATTCTATGGCACGGCCAACAGCAACCAGATGCTGATGGAGTTCATGGGCCTGCAGCTGCCAGGCGGTTCGTTTGTGAACCCGGGCACCGAGCTGCGCGAACGCCTGACGGATGCCGCGGTTGAGACAGTCCTCGACGGCACGCACCTTGGAGAAAACTACCGGCCACTCGCCGAGATCGTGAGTGAGCGGGCGATGGTCAATGCAATTGTTGGTTTGCTGGCAACAGGCGGGTCG
>JBCAZN010000274.1:0-4304 GCA_038533035.1 Pseudomonadota bacterium | reverse complement strand
GCCTACGGTCAGGCGAAAGCCAGGCTCGACGAATTGGTGCGCGGCCCCCGGCAGGAACAGATCCGCGCGGCGCGCGCCAATCTCGAAGGCGCCAACCAGGATCTCGAGTTTCGCCGCACCGAAGAAAAGCGTGTGGGCGAACTAAGCGCAAAAGGTCTGGCCTCCACCGACCTCCACGATCGGACAATCGCGGCGCTGGACGCTGCAAGCGCGAACCGCAAGTTACGCGAAGCCCAGCTGCAGGAGCTGCTCGCGGGAACGACCGTCGAGGAACTCGCGCAAGCTGAGCACGCCATGAAACAGGCTGAGGCACGGCGGGATGCAGCGCAGGTGGATCTTGAACGCCTTGCAATTCGAGCGCCCGTGGCCGGCATTGCCGACAGCCGCTTGTTCGAAATCGGCGAGCGCCCCGGAGTAGGCCAGCCCGTCGCGGTCCTGCTTGCTGGCAAGCAACCTTACGCACGCGTTTATATCCCGGAGCATCTGCGCGTTAAGGTGAAGGCTGGCACCGAAGCACGTCTCTGGGTTGACGGTCTTGAGGAGCCCGTGAAGGGTGCCGTTCGCTGGGTCGCGACCGAAGCGGCGTTTACTCCCTACTACGCACTCACCGAACGCGATCGCGGGCGGCTGACCTACGTAGCGAAGATCGATGTCGCCGAGGACCGCGAACGGCTTCCAGATGGAGTACCCGTCGAAGTCGAGCTGTTGCTGGATTGACTATGGCGTCTGAACTCGCCATCCGCGCCCGCGGCCTGTCGAAGCACTTCGGTGAGCTGAAAGCCGTCAGTAAACTGGACCTCGAGGTTCCGCGCGGCGAGATCTACGGCTTTCTCGGACCGAACGGCTCCGGGAAATCGACAACCATCCGCATGCTGTGTGGGCTGTTGACGCCAACGCACGGAACCGCTGACGTACTCGGCACACACGTGCCAGACGAGGCCGCGTCGCTGAAGCCCCGTATTGGTTACATGACGCAGAAGTTTTCGCTGTTTGGCGATCTTACGGTTGCCGAAAATCTTAAGTTCATTGCCGAGATCTACTCGTATCCGTCCGAACAGCGTCGTGCACGCATCGAGGAGTTGCTCGATACCTACGATCTGCAGCGGCAACGCAAACAATTCGCAGGAACGATGAGCGGCGGTCAAAAACAACGTCTCGCCCTCGCCTGCGCGGTACTGCATAGCCCCGAGCTGCTGCTGCTCGATGAACCAACGAGCGCTGTCGATCCACAAAGCCGTCGTGACTTCTGGGCCAACCTGTTTCTGCTAGCCGAGAGCGGCACCACCATCATGGTGTCGACGCATTACATGGACGAGGCCGAGCGCTGTCATCGCCTCGCCATCCTGGATCGCGGCGTCAAGGTTGCCGATGGAACACCGATGCAACTGCAGGCTGACACGGGCATGCACGTGATCGAAGTACTCACGGAGAACACCTCGGCGGCGCAGGACGTTTTGCAACGCCACGACAACGTTGCGAGCGTCACGCAGCTCGGCATTCGCCTGCGTGTACTCATTCCTGTAAAAACCGATGCGCCACAGGCGGTTGTGGAACAGGCATTGCGCTCCGCCGGAATCGACGCGACAGTTACAGCGTCGAGCCCGTCGCTCGAAGATGTGTTCGTCGCGGTCACGATGGACGCCGCGGAGCGCGACGCATGAAGCGCTTTTCCCGACTCAACGCCATCATCAAAAAAGAAGTGCTGCAGTTGCGGCGCGACAAGCTGACGTTCGGCATGGTGTTCGGCCTGCCGCTTATCCAGATTCTGCTGTTCGGTTATGCGATCAATACCGACGTCCGCAACATCAAGGCGGCCGTCGCCAACCAGGCCGGCAGCCACCTGTCGCGCGAGTTTGTGGCCGATCTGGGTGCAACGCAGGTCGTGCGCCTCGTTGCGAACGCCGGCAGCGCCGCGGAGCTCGAAGCCCTGCTGCGACGCGGCGAGGTTTCAATCGGCGTCCTGATACCCCCCGACTTTGATCGTCGAGTCGCCGACAAAAATCGCGCCGCCGTGCACCTCCTCGTCGACGGCAGCGACCCGACCATTCTGGGCGTCGCCAACCAGCTGCGTGCTATGCCGTTACGCTTTGACAGCGCACCGCCAAAAGAACAGCGCGAGGACCTGATCGAGGTACGCCCCTACTACAACCCCGAACGCCGCACGCCGGTGAATATCGTCCCCGGACTCATGGGCGTTATCCTGATGATGACGATGATGCTGTTCACGGCCGTCGCCATCGTCCGCGAGCGCGAGCGCGGCAACCTCGAGCTGCTAATTAATACGCCGGTAAGTTCGGCCGAACTCATGATCGGCAAGGTCATTCCCTACGTCGGTATCGGCCTGTTGCAGCTGGCCATCATTCTCGGCTTCGGGCAACTGCTGTTCGACGTGCCGGTCCGCGGCAGCATTGTTGACTTGTATCTCGCCGGGATTGCGTTTATCGCCGCCAAGCTCGCGCTCGGACTGCTGCTGTCGACGGCCGCTCAGACGCAGTTCCAGGCAATGCAGATGACGATATTTATTCTGCTCCCGTCGATCCTGCTGTCCGGTTTCATGTTTCCGTTCGACGGCATGCCGGTCTTCGCCCAGTACATAGGCGAAGTGCTGCCGACAACGCACTTTATCCGCCTGACGCGCGGCATCATGCTGCGTGAAGCGGCATTGGGCGAAATGACGACCGATCTGTGGTACCTGATCGGCTTTACCGCCGTCGCAATGACGATCGCGGCACTGCGCTTCAGCAAGCGCCTTGACTAGCTTTCAGCCGCGATTGCGCGCCAAAAAGTTCGAAATACTCGCTTTGTATTTTCAATTTTGTTCCAATCAACGGCGATGACAGCTCACAACGACAAACAGCCGACGGTTTTTATCGTTGATGACGACGCCGCCATCCGCTTCGCAATGGCGGCGCTCATGGAATCCGTCAATCTGCAGCACGAAATTTTCGAGTCAGCGGACGAATTTCTCGAGAAGGTTGCCGAGCAACGTCCCGGGTGCCTCGTCCTGGACATCCGCATGCCGGGCCTCGGCGGACTCGAACTGCAGGAAAAACTCATCAAGCTCGGCAATACGCTGCCGATTATTTTCATCACTGGTCACGGCGACGTCCCGATGGCCGTCGAAGCCATGCAAAAAGGTGCCGTCGACTTTATCCAGAAGCCGTTTCGCGACCAGGACCTGCTGGACCGGATTCGCGAGGCGATAGAAACCGACGAACAGCGCCGCGAGGAACAGCAGGTGCACTCGGAAATCGAGAGTCGTCTCGAGAAACTGACCAAGCGCGAGCGCGAAGTCTTCGAACTGGTCGTGACTGGCAAGCCAAACAAGGTCATCGCGTATGAACTCGGCGTGAGCCAGCGCACTGTCGAAATACACCGCGCTCGGGTCATGGAGAAAATGCAGGCGCGGTCACTGGCCGATCTCGTCAAGATGCATATGACCGTTTAGGCGCGTGCGTTGCGACGCTCATCGTAGCGGGCGCGGCGCGAACCGTAAGTACATTCCGAGGCCCATTAAGCAACTCGCCGTATAGATTGTTACCGGTGCCGGCGTATGCTTTTCGTGTAAACCTGATATTCACTGACCAACCGGGTAAACCTATGGACGACATCACCAAAATTCTTGCTGTAATTGATCCGACGAGCACCGAACAGCCGGCCCTGGGCCGCGCGGTGTGGCTTGCAGAACGCGTCGGCGCCGACCTTGAGATCCTGGTCTGCTATTACAACGAATACCTGAGCGGAGAACGCCTGTTCGACTCACCGTCACTCCAGAAGGCCCGCAAAGAAGTTATCGAGGCGCAGCAAAACCACCTTGAGGACGTTGCGGAACCGATTCGAAAAAAAGGCATCAAAGTAACCACGACGGCGGTCTGGGACCATCCGCTTTACGAAGGCATCGTGCGACGCGCCATTGAGAGCAACGCCGATATTGTCTTCAAGGACACACACCATCATTCGGCCGTCGCCAGGGTGCTGCTGACCAATACGGACTGGAACCTGATTCGCCTCTGTCCGGTGCCGCTGTGGCTCGTCAAACCGAATTTCCTCGCGGACCGCCCGCAGTTCGTCGCCGCCATCGATCCGATGAACGAGCACGACAAACCGGCTGCACTTGACGATGAAATCCTGCACATTTGCAACGCGCTTGCTGCAAAAACCGACGGCGATGTGCATGCATTTCACTCCTACGATCCGCGCATAGCGGTCGCAACGGCCACAGCCAATGCCTACGTTCCGGTGTCGCTGCCTTTGGACGAGATCGAAAAGCAAATGCATGAAGATCACCAGAAGCGGTTCAGGGA
>JBCAZN010000273.1:0-4315 GCA_038533035.1 Pseudomonadota bacterium | reverse complement strand
CCGTCGACGAAGTCGATTCTGACAATCGTGCTGTTCGGCACTTCGCGAAGCGGGTAGCGAATAGCGAGCTCACGATTTTGCAGCGACGATTCGCACTCAACACGATTGCCGCGCGGCAACGCCTGCACGGCGCGACACGCAACGGGGTAAACCAGCTCGGGTCCGTTTTCCGGGATCACCGTGGGTGGCGTCTTTATCTGCACGCGATAGTCGTACCCGCCCAATTCGGTGATTTCGACGTACAGTGGCCGCAGATCATCCGCCGTCGCTGGCAATGCGAAGACAAGCAAAACTGTGCTCGCCAGGAACCGTACGAATTTCATCGCGGCGTTTCCGCAAGATCGACGACGACATCGTAATTCGCGCGCGCCAGCTCGTAGTACGCATCCAGTTCTTCCTGAACGCGCTGCGCCGATAAATCCCGGACAACCTGGCCTCGTACTGCATCGAATGGCGGTACGACGGCCAACTTCTGCCGGCTGACCATCAGGACGTGATAGCCATAATTCGATGCGACCGGCCCGACCCACGTCTCGGCTGCGGGCAGTGCAAATACTGACTCTGCAAACTCGGCACCGAAATGCGATGCGATTTCCTGCGCACTCTTGTCGACGTAGTTCTTGTGGTACAGAAAGCGGTCGCCCTCAGCGGCACCAAGATGAAACGGCACCGCCTTTTCGTTGAGAGCGATTAGTGTGTCTGCGGCGAGCGCTCCGGCCTGCTCGCCATGCCGTTCACTGGAAAAAAAGACGTGTGTAAACGTGACCATCGACGCTTCTTCGTAACGCGCCGGGTTGGTCTCGTAATAGTTAACGAGCTCTTCATCTGCAAATTGCAGTTGTTCCTCAAGAAAGCCCCGATTGATGTAGTCCAGCTGTGAGATCAGGCGGCGCCGGCCAGCATAATCGTATTGCTCGAGGCCCAGCGCCTGCGCCTGCCGGAACAGCACCTCTTCGCGCACATACTGCGCGACAATCGAGTCGCGCTCAGGCGCTGTCATCGACTCGAGCACTGAAGCGGCGCCGGAATTGTTCAGGCGCGGATCGCGGTGTCGCAGAAACTCCAGCAGTCCCTCTCGATCAACGCGGATCGTATTGTCCGATTCCGCGTCGTCCTGACCATAGAACTCGAACGCGACGAACAACAGTGCACCGACAATAAGGAAATGAAGCAGCGGTTCGCGCCAAAGGTTACGCATACTGCATTATTGCCTCCCTGCAACCCGTTGCAAGTGAACCTTAGTTCACTGGTTCGAGACTCTGCAGGTAAGCGATAAGATTGGTCACCTCCTCGTTCGAGAGATGATCCAGCAACCCCTCCGGCATCATCGACAGTTCGGTTCTTTCGACATCGGTGATCTGTGACCTCGGCGTCGAAATCATCTCGTCCGAGTTCGCGGCGCGCATTTCGATCTCTCTCGCACCTTCGCCCGCAACCATTCCAGACACCACCTGGCCATCATCGGTAACCACCATCGACATTTTGTATTCGTCGGCCACGACGGCGCTCGGCGTGATGATGTTCTCCAATAAATAGTCTAGATCCGCTCGATTGGTCGCCGTCAGGTCCGGTCCGATGGTACCGCCCTCACCGTGCAAGCGATGACACCCGGCACAATTCTGCTGGAATACTCGTTTCCCATCCGGCTTATCTCCCGACGCAATTGCTTCTTCCGTCAGGAATGCATTGACCCTGAAGAACGCCGCGTCCGCAGCCGGCGAAACGCCTTCGACGGGTCCCCACATATCAAGAAAGCGATTGCCGACGACGCGCACCATCAGGCGCGCAACGTAGGACGGAATATCGCCGCGCGGCACAATACCGGTCTCAATCGCGTGCATCAATTCGGTGCCGGAATCCGGCCGGGCGGACAGCGCGTGCACGACTTCAAGCTTTTCGCTGCGCGAGAACGACGCGTAGCGCTGCAACAGCTTGCGGGCAAGTTCGATGTCATCGTAGGCCGTAACTGCGCGGATCGCATCCAGACGGAGATCCGGGTCATCGAACAACGGCACCAGCTGCGCCTTGAGTTCCTCGCGCTTGATCGCCGCCAGACCACGTATCGCCTGTCGACGATCTTCGAGGCTGCTGGACGGATCCGCCACGGTATCCACCAGCGCTTGCGCGGCAACCGCATCACCGAACATCAGCGAAACGGCCAGGGCCGTCGCCGCCGTTTGCTCGTCGCCGGACCGCAACCTGGCGTAAGCAGCCGTCCAATTCGGCGGCGCCTCAGCATCACCGCGACCTTCCAGTCCGGCCTGCAGACCGAGCAGCAGCAGTTGGCGCTGCGCTTCGTTCTTGTCGATCTCAGCAACCAGTTCCGTCAACAGATCGGCGTCCGTCATGCGCCGGGCGACATGCTCGGTCACCATGGGCAAACTGGACGCACGCGCAAGTTGGATTGCCCGCTCCGGTTCGTTTTCGATCAGCGGCTCGATGCCGAACCAGAGTATCTTCGGAATGTTGTGGTCTTCAGCATCTTCCTCGCGCGCAAGCAGCTCCAGCGCGATTGGCACACGCTGCTCGAGCGACATGCGCTGCAGTACGGAGCCAAGATGTAAACGAACAACGGCCGACTTGTCCGTTTTCGCCATACGCCTGAACTCGGCCCGCGCCGCGTCCGATGTGTCCATGTCCTCGGCCAGCAGTCGAATCGCCCAGGCGCGCACGTGTTCATCACGATCTTTGAGGGACTTCAGCAGGTCCGATTCACTGAACCCGGCCGTGATTTGCAGCGCCCACATCGCCCTGAGGCGGTGATCGCCATTTGGATTCGACATGAACATGTCTTTCAGCTGCGCGTGCGTTGTGGCGTCCAGCTTCCCTTCAATGGCTCGATGGTGCAAAACGACGCGTGCGCGCCTTGCGTGCCAGGCACTCTTGCTGAGCTGTAATTTGACGAGCTCGTCGTCATCCATCTTGCGCAGATCGTCGTAGCGGCCATCCCAGTCCTCGGCTTGTGAGTTCTTTGCCGCGATGCGATACACGCGCCCCGTATCCTTGGTCCGCACCGACATGCCGCAGATATCGGCATCGTGCCAATCGAGTACGTAAAGCGCGCCATCGGGCCCGACGTCGGTCGCAAAGCCGATGAACTGGGCATTGTTCGCCTGCATCAGTTCGATACCGTGCTTCGCTACGTAACCTGAACCGCTGCGCTCAATGACGTCGCTAAGAATGGCGTGCTCATGAATATTTCCCATGATCAGCTGGCCGTGATATTTCTCCGGAAATGCATCGGAATAGTAAAAGCGTGCGCCACCGTGTGCCGATCTATGGCGATGATCGGCGATCGTTCGGATGTCGTTGTACACGTGTGGATTAAAGTGCGCGCCCGCCTGGCGGTGATATAAGCCACCCGGAATGACGTGCCAGACATGCGGAATGACGTTGGCGCTGACGAACAATTCACCTTTCGAGTCGTAGTCGAGCCCCCACATGTTACTCATGCCGTGCGCAACCACCTCGAAGCGCTTTTTGGTTGGATGGTAGCGCCAGACGCCGGCGTTGAAGTCCACGGGTTCTTCGGCGTACTCGAAGTTTCGCTCCGCCATGAGATCGGCATCACCGCTTTTCGAGCCCTTGTTGTCATCGACGATCTCAAAGTATTTGCCGTCGTAGTACATTTCGACGATCAAGCCATCAAAGTCGACGAATACTGAGCGACCTTTCTGCTTATAAGGGTACGAACTGTCACCCTTCATAATTTCACTCTTGAGTTCCACCCGGCCCTTGTCGTCGAAGACCCAGAGGATGCTCTTGTTGTCCGTGGTTAAACTCTTCCCTGCGATGGGTACCCAGTCATCAGTTTCCTTCACTGCTGCGAGCCGGTCCGCGAGTCGATCCGAGGGCTCTTCTTTTTCCACCACCTCCGGGTAGCCCGCGTTGGGATCAAATACTGCGCTTTTTCCCGCTGGCCTTCCGACGCGTGACGGCGTAAAGATGCCCTGGTTACCGTACAGCCAACCGTCGGGACCCCAGTGCAGGCTGTTCAGGGTTTCGTGCAAGTCCCGGTCGCCCCATCCCGTCAGGTGAACTTCGATGTCGTCCACATCGGCACGATCGTCGTGATCGCGATCCGGGACAAACAACAGGTTGGGAATCGCGCCCAGCCACAGACCGTCCATGCCAACCGCCATGGCCGACGGAAACAGTATCTTGTCCAGGAAAACTTTCTTTTCATCGGCGACACCGTCGCCGTCGGTGTCTTCGAGAATCAGGATCTGGCTCTCAAAGGATCGATCAAATCCGTTAACGCGGCCGCGATAGTCGCGGTTCACAGCGATCCAGAGTCGTCCGCGATCATCCCAGG
>JBCAZN010000272.1:0-4359 GCA_038533035.1 Pseudomonadota bacterium | reverse complement strand
ATGGGTAGGCGCGATGCGGACCGAGCTGAAAAGGGTTGATGCCGTCGAGGAAGACGAAGACGGATCGCTTAAGGTCACCGCTAGAGCCGTAATTCCATCTGACGCTTCAGAGAACCTTATCACCGCTTTGGTGCATCAAGCCTACCCATTGATGTCGACTTTGGCTAAAAACACGGACCCCGAAAAGGTTCGCGGAGAGGGGTACGCTCAATTCTCGACCTACACGCTAGCTGTGGCCTTAAGCGATCCGTCTTCGTCTTCCTCGACGGCATCAACCCTTTTCAGCTCGGTCCGCATCGCGCCAGGAGGAATATCTCCTCCATGTTTTTTAACTAAATCAACAAATGATGGGGACCCGCCAGAAAAACTAAGGACTAAGGGCCGACCATTTTCGTCCAAAAAATCCTCGTCGGAATGCCAACGATGCAAAACTTCAGTAATTGGAGTGGTCTTGACTTTGACCGTATCCTCGCCGCCTTCCATCTTCGTACGAAGGCGTCGTACTTCCTTGCGAGTTAGGCCGGTCATAACCGCAACACGCGAAATATTGGTGGGTCGGCCGCGAATACCGAACTCGGAGCTGGCGACATCAACGTAGGCAGTTTTGACGGTCTCGGCAAACTGGCTAAAGCCGATCCCATATCTGAGCAGAATTTTGATTATTGGACGCAGGACGAGCTGAAATGCGTCCAAGACTGTATTTTGTTGCTCTACTTGCATGGCCGGGAATATATTTATCAAGTGGTTGGTTTGCTAGGAAAAAATAAGACATGGGAAAAATCGCCCAAGTCGTCTCACAAGCCATGAAATTTATCTAGTTCCGTTTCTAGGCAAACACTCAAGAAATACAAAAACCACGGTTTGAAATTTAATTTACCAACTCGAATAAATTAGTTTCATTTAAAACCGTAACGCCTAGTTTTTCAGCCTTCGCAAGCTTCGAACCGGCCTTCTCACCGGCGACCAAGTAGTCGGTTTTGCCAGAAACACTGCCTGTTACTTTGCCACCCGCTGACACGATAAGGTCTTTGGCTTCATCACGCGTCATGGTTGGCAGTGTGCCGGTGATTACAAACGTTTTGCCGATTAGCGCACCATTTTCCGGTGGTTCTTGAGGCTCGAATTCGGCCCAATTCACGCCAGATTGCTGCAGAGCGGCAATGACATCGAGGTTGTGGGGTTCTGCAAAAAACGCATGGATTCGTGCGGCAACGATCGGGCCAACGTCAGGTACTTCCTGCAATTCCTCTTCGGTTGCCTCCTGCAAGCCGCTGAGACGACCGTAGTGCGACGCCAGGCCGGCGGCCGTAGCCTCGCCTACCTCACGAATTCCCAGCGCAAACAGGAAACGGTTAAGCGTTGTTTGCTTGCTCGATTCAATGGACTTCACAAGGTTGTCGGCCGACTTCTCGCCCATCCTTTCAAG
The DNA here is from genome assembly GCA_038533035.1 of Pseudomonadota bacterium. Classification (GTDB taxonomy): domain Bacteria; phylum Pseudomonadota; class Gammaproteobacteria; order Steroidobacterales; family Woeseiaceae; genus UBA1847. Next base: position 2,933 of record JBCAZN010000272.1, on the reverse strand, counting down.
CTCGCCGAGTTCATCTTTCGTCAGCGTAAAAATGTCCGCCGGAGTCTTGAGTCGATCAGCCTCGACTAATTGCTCGATCAGCTTTGCACCGAGCCCTTCAATGTCCATTGCGCGTCGCGACACGAAATGCTTCAGTGCTTCGGCGCGTTGCGCCGCACAAAAAAGGCCGCCGGTACAACGTGCAACGGCTTCGCCTTCTTCGCGTTCAACCTTCGACGCGCAAACCGGGCACTTCTTTGGCAGCTGAACCCTGAGTGTGTTTTTCGGGCGCTTGCCGAGAACCACACTCGCTACTTCCGGAATCACATCACCGGCACGACGAACGACAACGGTATCCCCTATCCGCACATCCTTACGATGCAGCTCATCAATATTGTGCAGCGTCGCATTGCTTACGGTGACGCCACCAACAAATACCGGCTCCAATCGGGCGACCGGAGTCAGCGCACCCGTCCGCCCCACCTGCCACTCAACACCGTCGACTTTCGTTAGTTCTTCTTGCGCCGGGTATTTGTGTGCCAGCGCCCAGCGTGGTGCGCGCGATACGAAACCAAGCTCGCGCTGCATGCCGAGACTATTCACTTTGTACACCACGCCGTCAATGTCATACGCCAGGCTGTCGCGCTTGTCGCCGATTGAGCGGTAGTACTCGAGGCAGCCGGCAACGCCCATTACAACCCGTCGCTCCGGACAAACTTTCAGTCCCCACTGACGAAGCCTGTCAATCACCGCACTATGTGTATCCGGCAAATTGCCGCCTTCCGTCACTCCTACAGAATACGCGTACATATCGAGCGGACGTTCTGCCGTTAGCTTCGGGTCCAATTGCCGCAGGCTGCCAGCCGCCGCGTTTCTCGGATTAACAAACGTCTTCTCGCCAGCCTCACGCGCCTTTTCGTTGTACGCCTCAAACCCCGCACGCGGCATGAATACTTCACCACGAACCTCTAAACGTCGTGGGTAGTCTTCGCCTAGCAACCGCAGCGGAATCGATTCGATCGTTCGCACATTGTGAGTAATATCCTCGCCGGTCGTGCCGTCGCCACGCGTTGCCCCGCGAACCAGCAGCCCGTCTTCATACAGCAAGCTGACAGCGGCGCCATCCAGCTTCGGTTCGGCCGCGTACTCGATGTCCGCATCGTCGAGGTCAAGCCGATCAAGCACGCGGCGATGAAAGTCCTGCAACTCGTCCTCGGAAAACGCGTTGGCAAGAGAAAGCATCGGCAGCTCGTGCTGCACGGTGCCAAACGCCGAGACCGGCGCATCACCCACTCGCTGTGTTGGCGAATCATCGCTGACGAGGTCCGGATGCGCTGACTCGAGCGACTGAAGCTCGCGCATCAGGCGATCGTATTCGGCGTCCGGAATCTCCGGATCATCCAGTGCGTGATAGCGATAATTGTGGTGCCGAATTGCCTCGCGCAGGGCGTCGACTCGCTTCTGAATATCCGCGGGCACCGTCATTGGCGGAGCTACCGGCTCAGGCCACCTTGTTACTGTGCTGAAACTCGATAATCTCTTCGCGCATGTAACGCTCTCGCTGGATGCTAAGCGTGCTGCCTGACTCATCGAGAAGCTCACCGTCAAGCGATTGCGCAAGCGTGCGGGCCGCGGCCATCATCAGGTCGAACGCCTCAACACTGTCGATTGGACCCGGCAGGACCAGGAACAGGCTGATACCAGGGATCTCCTGATCCTTGATGTTCTGCAAATCGAAACTGCCCGGCTCTACGAGGCTTGCAGCGCTGAAAATTGTGCGCGATTCGTCGTTGCCGTCGTAGCGGTGAAATATCCCGAACTTGCCGTGACGCAGACCAATACCGCGCAAACTGAGAATCAATTCGTCGCCGGCAAACGTGCTCTTGTTATGGCCAACAATACGCAGCGTTACTATTTTTTGCGGCACATCCGCTGCGACAGGTTCGTTCTCCGCGACACCCTCTTCGTGCCCTGCAGGAGCATCTACATCGACAGAGATTGTCGGCGTTGTCCGCTCGGCTTCAGGCAACTCGGCTCGCGGGCCGTCAGCATCAAGTCGGGGTTCGAGTCGAGTGGCTGGATCGCTATCGTCAGTTGCCGCGCCACGTTCGCGACGGCTGTAGAGGTACACGCCGGCGATGACCACCAGCCCGAACAACAACAATAACCATCGAAGACCATCCATTTGCGAACTCGCCGGAGTTAGCTTGCTGCCATTTTCACCGCTTCGTCGAGGTCGACAGAGACAAGGCGTGATACGCCCGGTTCCTGCATCGTAACGCCCGACAACTGGCGCGCCATTTCCATCGTCACCTTGTTATGCGTAATGAAGACAAATTGTACCTTCTCGGACATATCCCGAACGATATCGCAGAAGCGTCCTACGTTGGCATCATCGAGCGGTGCATCGACCTCGTCGAGCATACAGAACGGCGCGGGATTCAGCTCGAAAATCGCGAACACCAGCGCGACAGCGGTAAGTGCCTTCTCGCCACCCGACAAGAGATGAATCGTGCTGTTGCGTTTGCCCGGCGGTCTTGCCATGACTGTCACGCCGGCCGACAACAAATCGTCGCCAGTCAGTTCGAGGTAGGCGTGACCTCCACCGAACAATTTCGGGAACAGTTTCTGGAAACCGACGTTGACGTTGTCGTAGGTTTCCTTGAATCGGGTGCGAGTTTCGCGGTCAATCTTGCGAATGGCACCTTCCAGTGTCTCCAGTGCATCATTCAGATCAGCGAGCTGAGAATCGAGGTATTCCTTGCTTGAGGAGCTTGCCGACGACGCGACGATTGAAGTTTGGGAACAACAGCTTGAAAAAGTTCGTCGCCGTATCGATCGTTTGGGTCCGATCAACCTTGCAGCAATTGACGAGTTCAAGGAACAGTCAGAGCGCAAGGAATACCTCGATTCTCAGCTCGCTGATCTGAATGATGCACTGGAGACACTGGAAG
>JBCAZN010000271.1:0-4370 GCA_038533035.1 Pseudomonadota bacterium | reverse complement strand
CTCAGGTAACCCATGCAGGTCAGCGTCCACGAGCACATCGCCGACCTGCCGGCTGACGGCTGGAATCGGCTGTGCGGCACTGACTTTCCGTTCTTAAGGCACGAATTCCTCGCGCACGGCGAAGCCACGGGATGCGTCGCGCCGCAACATGGCTGGACGCCGCGACACCTCGCGATTCACGACGGCAAAAAACTCCGGGCGGCGATGCCGCTTTATGAAAAGAGCCATTCCTGGGGTGAGTTCGTGTTCGACTGGGCCTGGGCTAACGCCTACGAGCAACACGGGCTCGACTATTACCCGAAGCTTGTATCGGCGTCGCCGTTCACGCCGGCGCCCGGGCGGCGTTTGCTGCTTGCCGACCCTGACGATGCCGAAGCCGCGTCCGGGCTGCTGGAGGCCGCCGTTACGCTCGCCGCCAAAACGGAATGCTCGTCACTGCATATTCAATTCCCCGCCGAGGACGAACTGCCGTGGTTTGAGCGCGCCGGGCTCATGATGCGCAAAGACTGCCAGTTCCACTGGCACAATCGGGACTATCGCGACTTCGACGATTTTCTCGCGACGTTTACATCCGTGAAACGTAAAAAAGCGAAACGCGAGCGACGCCGCATGCAGGAGCACGGCATTTCGTTTCGCTGGCTGCACGGTAACGACATGGATGACGCGCTGTGGACGGCGGTCTATCACCTGATCAGCCGTACTTTCATGATTCGCGGCTCGCTGCCCTACTACAATCGCGACTTCTTCGTGGCACTCGCTGAATCACAACCCGACGACTTGCTCGTGGTACTGGCGGAGCAGGAAGATCAGGCGGTTGCCGCCGCCGTGTTCTTCGTCGGTCGAGAACGCCTGTACGGCCGCTACTGGGGTTGCGAGGGACAGTTCGACTCGCTGCATTTCGAAACCTGTTACTACCAGGGCATCGAATACTGCATCCAGAACAAACTGCAGACCTTCGAACCCGGCACCCAGGGGGAACATAAAATCAGTCGGGGATTTACGCCGGCGACCACCTGGTCCGCGCACTGGCTGGCGCACCCCGAATTCGCTGACGCGATTGAACGCTACCTTGACGCAGAAAGTCGGCATGTCGAGCGTTACATGGACGCGGTCGACGACCACAGTCCGTACAAGGCGCTGCCCGATGATCAGCAAGAATGACCAATAACCGCATCACCTGGATCGGACCCGACGACCCGCCGGACTGTTTTCCACCTGTGCATGCCGCGTTACAGGAGCCGGACGGTTTGCTCGCCGCCGGCGGCGATCTGGCGCCCGAGCGGCTGCTGTGGGCGTACCGCCATGGCATCTTTCCGTGGTACGACGAGGGACAACCGCTGCTGTGGTGGTCACCCGATCAGCGTTGCCTGTTCGCGCGTGGCGATTTTCACACCTCGCGGCGTTTCCAGCGCTGGTTACGGACATCGGGCATGGAGGTCCGCACCAACACCGCATTCAGCGAGGTTATTCGCGCCTGTGCAGGACCCCGGCGCCATGAGCAGGGAACGTGGATTACACCGGATATGATCGCCGCCTATGAAACCCTGCACGAACAGGGCTGGGCGCATTCGATCGAGATCTGGGACGGTGACGAGCTTTGCGGTGGGCTGTACGGGATCGCGATCGGCAGGGCATTTTTCGGTGAATCCATGTTCAGCGCGCGCGAAAACGCCTCCAAGGTTGCCCTTCGCTATCTCGATTCGCTGCTTGAAACGGGCTATTTCGACCTCATTGATTGCCAGGTCATATCGCAACACCTGCTTTCGCTCGGGGCAAGGATAGTGCCGCGAAGCGAGTTTATCTCCCTGCTCGAGTCCGCCTGCGGGTCATTGCGTCGTTTTGAAACCTGGCCGTAATTGAGTCAACGGGAATCACCGCATTGCAATAGCGGCGGGGTTTCTGCACAATTCGCGAGCCTTTTTAGCAGTAGAGAGAAGTACTTACCTTGGCGAAAGAAGAAGCCATACAAATGGAAGGCGTCGTTACCGAGACGCTACCCAATACCACGTTTCGAGTTGAGCTCGAAAACGGGCACGTTGTGACTGCGCATATCTCAGGAAAGATGCGCAAGAACTACATCCGTATCCTGACCGGCGACAAGGTCACGGTCGAACTGACACCGTACGACCTGTCCAAGGGTCGCATCGTCTACCGCGGTCGCTAAACCCGCCAATATCGGCCAATATCGGCCAGCAATGTCCTAGCTATCTGGCAGGTGCTCGAGTTCCCGTAGCACCGGTTCTGCATTCAGTTTCAGCGTATCGTCGTCGCCGACGGTGATTTTCACATGTCCGCCGTCTGCGAGACTGCCGAACAGCAGTTCTTCGGCCAGCGGCCGCTTTATCTGTTCCTGGACTATGCGTGCCATCGGCCGCGCGCCCATTTTCGGGTCGTAACCGCGTTCCGCAATCCAGGTACGCGCAACGTCGTCCAGTTCCAGCGTCACGTTGTTGTTGCCGAGACGTGCCTCGAGCTCGACAACCAGTTTGTCGACGACGCGCAGGATGGAATCCATTTCCAGCGACGCGAACTGAATGATCGCGTCGAGGCGATTGCGGAATTCGGGCGAGAACTGCTTGCGGATAACCTCCATTCCGTCGGAGGAATGATCCTGCTGCGTGAAACCGATCGAGGCGCGGCTCATTTCGTGCGCGCCCGCGTTTGTCGTCATGACAAGAATGACGTTGCGGAAATCGGCCTTCCGGCCGTTGTTGTCCGTCAGCGTGCCGTGGTCCATGACCTGCAGCAACAGGTTGAAAACCTCGGGATGTGCCTTCTCTATTTCATCAAGTAAAACAACAGCATGTGGGTTTTTGTTAACCGCTTCTGTTAAGAGTCCGCCCTGGTCAAATCCGACGTATCCCGGTGGCGCGCCGATCAGGCGGGACACCGTGTGACGCTCCATGTATTCCGACATATCAAAGCGAATCAATTCAACGCCCATGCAGAGTGCGAGTTGCCGCGTCACCTCGGTCTTGCCGACGCCGGTCGGCCCTGCAAACAGGAACGCACCGATGGGTTTCTCTTCTTCACGCAATCCGGATCGCGCCATCTTGATCGCGCCGCTCAGCGCGTCGATCGCGCGATCCTGGCCGAAGATTGTGAGTTTGAGATCCCGATCCAGCGTTCGCAACGCGTCGCGATCTGACGCGGAGACGCTCTTGGCCGGAATACGCGCCATCTTGGCGACGATGTTTTCGACCATCAGGACAGTGACCCGATCGCTGCGTTCGGCAACCGGTTTGAGTCGCAGGTTGGCACCGGCTTCGTCCATGACATCGATTGCCTTGTCGGGCAGGTGCCGGTCGTTAATATGCCGTGTCGACAATTCAACCGCCGCCTCGAGCGCATCATCGTCGTACTTGATGCCGTGGTGCTCCTCGAACCGCGATTTCAGGCCGCGCAGTATTGCCACGGTCTCCTCGACGCTCGGTTCCGGGACATCGATCTTCTGGAATCGCCGTGCGAGCGCATGATCCTTCTCGAAGATACCGCGGTATTCGGAGTACGTGGTCGAACCAATGCAACGAATCTCGCCGTTTGCCAACACCGGTTTGATCAGGTTGCTGGCATCCATCACGCCGCCCGAGGCAGCGCCCGCACCGATGACCGTATGAATTTCATCGATAAACAAGATCGCGCCCGGATCGTCGCGAACCTCGGCGATCACGCCTTTGAGGCGCTTCTCGAAGTCGCCACGGTACTTGGTGCCCGCGATCAGCGTACCCATGTCGAGTGCGTAAATCGTGCTGTCCGCCAGCACCTCAGGCACACGCTCCTCGACGATCATGCGGGCAAGGCCTTCGGCCAGCGCTGTTTTGCCGACGCCGGCCTCGCCGACGTACAGCGGGTTGTTTTTGCGACGGCGGCAAAGGATCTGCACCGTGCGCTCGATTTCGACCTCGCGACCGATCAACGGATCGATCTTGCCCTGCACCGCCTGCTCGTTGAGATTTGTGGCGTATTTCTCGAGCGGTGATGCTTCCTGTTCGCCTTCGGCCTCGAGGTCGGCTTCGCCCTCCTCAGTGCCACCTTCGGACGAGACCTGCGGCATGCCGTGCGAAATGAAGTTCACCACGTCGAGGCGCGAGATGTCCTGCAGACTCAGGAAATAAACGGCCTGCTACTGCTTTTCGGAGAATATGGCAACCAGGACGTTACTGCCCGTGACTACCTACTTGCCGCTCGACTGCACGTGGAATACAGCCCGCTGCAGGACCCGCTGGAAACCGAGTGTCGGCTGCACCTCGAGGTCTTCCTCGTCGGGCAGCAGCGGCGTTTGCTCATCGATACACTCGATCAACTGGCGCCTGAGCTCGGACACATTGCCGTCGCAGGACTTGATGATCTCGTTGACCGACGGGATGTCG
>JBCAZN010000270.1:0-4396 GCA_038533035.1 Pseudomonadota bacterium | reverse complement strand
TGCTGTTTCACCGGGCGATACACGGTGCCGCCCGGCACCGATTCCGACTCGATCAGCTCAAAGCTCGACCACTCGAACGTGGCGCGTTGCGTGAGGCGCTCGGTATGGAACTGGCGGGCGTTGCGCACGACCGTGATGTGCGGACGGTAGTTGCGCTCCTCGGCCTTGACGCCGAGCTCCGTGATCGCGCCGTCCAGCGAATCGACCAGCGCCTGCAGTTCCGCCGGTATCGTCTGCGCGCGCAGCGCGGCGATCTTCGCCCGCGGCCAGAATTCGAGGCGGTCGAACGACAGCCGAAACGGCTGCATCTCGATCTTGCTCGCCTTTTCAAAAAGTATCGGTATGCGGTTTTCGGGAAACACGCCGATGAACGACAGCGTCACGTGCCAGTCGCGGCGATCAATCGGCTTGCCCTCGACCGTCTTGGCCACCGAGTTGATGACATCGCGTAGCCGGTCCCGCTGCCGGTCGTCCGGCCACAGGGCGAAAAACAGTCGTTTCGTATTCATGATTTGATGCGCTCTCTGACACCTTGCAGCGCATGCGCCACGGAGGCCTCCCGAACCAGATCGCGGTCGCCACTGAAGTGCTCGAGATTGGTATCGACCACGGCATTACTGCCATCGCGAACCGCCCAGGCAAACCAGACAGTGCCAACCGGCTTCTCCTTTGTACCACCATCCGGGCCTGCGACGCCGGAAACGGCGACAGAAATGTCGGCACCGGACAAGTGCAGTACGCCTTTTGCCATCTCTTCGACAACCGGCTTGCTTACCGAACCGTGTGCTTCGAGGGTAGCGTGCTGCACGCCGAGAATCGTTTCCTTGGCACTGTTGGCGTAGCTCGCAACACCGTAACCAAAGACGGCGGAGCTGCCGGGGATATCGGTGATGGCCTTTGCGACCCAGCCGCCGGTGCAGGACTCCGCGGTCGCGACCGCTTTGCCTGACTCGTTGAGTTCACCAACAAGTGCGGCGGCAAGTTTTTGGATCGCGTTGTGGTCAGCCATTCAGTACCGATTCGTAGAGCGCAAGATGCTTGTCCGCCATCGTAGCGATTGAGAACTCGTTTTGCATCCGTTGGCGGCCGGCGTCACCGAGCCGCGCTCTCAGGTGCCGGTCGTCCATGAGATCGACGAGTGCCTGGCGCAGTGCGTCAACGTCTTCGGGCGGCACGAGGATGCCGGTCTCGCCGTCGGAAACCGCTTCGGTCATGCCGCCCGCGGCAAAACCGACGACCGGTACACCGGCGGCCGCTGCCTTTAGCGCGGCAACGCCAAGGCCCTCGGCGAGTGCCGGGTGTGCGAACACGTCGAAGCAACCGATGAATGTGTCGAGGTCGTCACGAAAACCGGCAAAACGCACGTTGTCCGAGAGCGCGAGACTTTGTGCCTGCGATTTGAGCTCGACGGCGAGCTCACCGTCACCAAAAATGATGAGCTTCGCGCTGGGTCGGTCGACGACGAGGTCAGCAAAGGCCTGCAGCAGGTAGCGATGGCCCTTGCGCGGAATCAACTGGCCGGCGGCCGCGACCGTAAACGTGCCCGGTTCGATGCCGAATTCCTTATTAATCGTGTCGCAGTCGGGCTTGCGCGCGAACGCCTCGCTGTCGACCGCACTGCGAATTACCTCGACGCGCTCGTCTTCAATGCCGTGCTCGCGAAGCACACTGGCGATCGCCTCGGAGATCGCGATGATCTTCTGAAATGGCTTGTAGCGCAGCGTCGCCACGACGCGCATCTCGGTGTTGTCGACGCGCCGGGAGACAATTGCCGGCACATCGGCAAAGGACGCCGCGATGCCGCCGAGCACGTCGGCGCCACGGCGGCTGTGGCAGTGCACGATATCGGGTGCTGCATCCCTGATGAACTGGTTCAGCCGGTAGGCAAACGGCAGGTCGAGATCGCCGGCGCAGAACAGGTTGTGCACGCGCACTCCGGCTTGCCGCGCGGCGGTGTCAATTCCGGATCCGGGCGGACATACCAGGAGATTGTCGTGCCCGCGCTCGCGTAACGCGTTGATCAGGTAGATGACCTGCTGCGGCCCGCCCAAAAAATGGCGTCCGGTTTCGACATGCAGTATTTTCACGAGTCGATCATACCGCCAAAATAACAATGAAAGCCGAAGTCTCCGCCGTCCACACACCGATGATGCGCCAGTATCTCAGCATCAAGTCCGAATACCCGGACATGCTGGTGTTCTATCGCATGGGCGACTTTTACGAGCTTTTCTACGACGACGCGAAAAAAGCGGCGGCGTTGCTCGACATCACGTTGACCGCGCGCGGCAAGTCCGGCGGCAACCCAATTCCCATGGCCGGCGTGCCCTATCACGCGGTCGAGGGCTACCTCGCCAAGCTGGTGCGCAAGGGTGAGTCGGTCGCAATCTGCGAGCAGATCGGCGATCCGGCGACGAGCAAGGGACCCGTCGAGCGTAAAGTCACTCGCATTGTCACGCCCGGCACGCTGACCGACGAGGCGCTGTTGTCAGAGCGACGCGACAACGCCGTGGCGGCTGTGTTTGCGGGACCCGATGCGGTTGGTATCGCCTGGCTCGATTTGTCCGCCGGGCGGTTCCGGCTTACCGAGGTGCCCGACATGGAAGCGGTCGCCGGTGAGATCGAGCGCATTCGCCCCGCCGAAGTCATTGTCGATGAAGACCAGGCGTTTCCTCAGGTATTTGATGACTTTGTCCGCGTGACACGACGTCCGCCGTGGCATTTTGAGCTCGACAGCGCGAATCGCTTGCTGTGCAACCAGTTCGGTACGCGCGATCTTGGCGGCTTCGGTTGCGAATCGTACGGCAACGGCATCGCAGCGGCCGGCGCGCTGCTGCAGTACGTGACCGACACGCAGAAAGCGGCGCTGCCGCATGTGCAGTCGATTGGCGTAGAACAACGTGACGACGCGGTCCTCATGGACGGCCCGACGCGCCGCAACCTCGAACTTGAAGCATCGTTGAGTGGTCACGATCAGCACACGCTTGCGGGCGTTATGGATCGTTGCAGGACGGCAATGGGCAGTCGCCTGCTGCGCCGCTGGATTCAACGGCCGTTGCGCGACGCTCATGTGCTGCGTGCACGCTACCAGACGATTGACGCGTTACTTGCTTCGTCGGCCGTTGACGATCTTCAGGACGCGCTTGGCGGTATCGGCGACATCGAACGAATTTTGTCGCGCGTCGCGCTGCGTTCGGCACGTCCACGCGACCTGCGGCAACTCGGTGAAGCGCTATCGCGCTTGCCGGGTCTGCAGAAGCAATTGGCAGCCCTCGACTCGCCGCTGCTTGCCGACCTGGCGCAGCAAATTGGCGAACACAAGGAACAACAGCGGCTGCTCGATAAGGCCATCATCGATAGCCCGCCGATGTTGATACGCGATGGCGGCGTGATCGCCGCGGGTTACGACGACGAACTCGACGACCTGCGCGCGATTGCCGAAAACGCGGACCAGTATCTCGTCGACCTCGAAGCGCGCGAGCGCGAAGCGACCGGCATTTCGACGCTGAAGCTTGGTTACAACCGAGTGCACGGTTACTACATCGAGATCTCCAAAGCGCAGGCGGACAAGGCGCCGGTCGAATACGTGCGACGGCAAACGCTCAAAGCCGCTGAGCGTTACATCACGCCGGAACTCAAGGAGTTCGAAGACAAGGTGCTGGGTGCGCGGGAACGTGCGTTGACGCGCGAGAAACTGTTGTACGAAGGCTTGCTCAATCAACTGCATGAAGTGCTGGGCGAGTTGCAGCTTTGCGCGGCCGGGCTCTCGGAGCTTGATGTGCTGGTGTGCTTCGCCGAGCGCGCTCAGGCACTAAATCTCGCGCAGCCCGAGATAAGCGACACGCCCTGCATTGAAATCGAAGGCGGCCGGCACCTCGTGGTCGAGCAGGTAATCGACACGCCGTTTATCTCGAACGATCTTGCGCTCGGCGACGACAAACGACTGCTCGTCATCACCGGTCCGAACATGGGCGGCAAGTCCACCTATATGCGACAAACCGCGTTGATCGTCATTCTCGCGCACGTTGGCAGCTTTGTGCCTGCGGACAAGTTGCGCGTCGGCCCGATCGACAGAATCTTCACACGCATCGGTGCATCGGATGACCTTGCCGGCGGACGCTCGACGTTCATGGTCGAAATGACCGAGACCGCGACCATTCTGAACAATGCGACCGAGCACAGCCTGGTGCTGATGGATGAGATCGGTCGCGGCACGAGTACCTTCGACGGGTTGTCGCTCGCCTGGGCGGCGGCGCATCACATGGGTGAAAAGGCGAAAGCATTCACGCTGTTCGCGACGCACTACTTCGAGTTGACGGCGCTTGCACAGGAGTTGCCGGCCTGCGGCAACGTGCACCTGGACGCAACCGAGCACGACGGCCAACTGGTTTTCCTGCAC
>JBCAZN010000269.1:0-4400 GCA_038533035.1 Pseudomonadota bacterium | reverse complement strand
ACACGAATCGTAGCCTGCACCCGTCGACTGACCTGGGTGCAGTTACGCTGCGCGTTGGTGCCTCGAACTACTACAATCCGCTCGGCGCAGTCGGTTCACCGTTTCGCCTACCCGACTCAATCGTGGGACCTGATCTTCCAGCCGAGGGCTACGAATTGCGAATCGATAACCATCGGTTCGTTGAAGCGCCGCGAATCGCTAATGTAGCGGGTGAATCGTATCGTGGACTTGTTGGTGTCCGCGGTGAGCTTGGCAACTGGGACTGGGAGTCTGCGTACGTTTACTCTGAAGCGACGCGTGACGACGTCACCAGCAATCGCCTATCGAATACGCTGATCACGCTGGCGCTTTTCGATCCGACGCCTAACGCCTACAACCCGTTCTCGGGCGGCATCGACAGCAATATCGAACAGGCACTGGTCGACGTATATCGCTATGGCAAGTCCACGCTCGGCATGTGGGACGTGAAGTTCTCGAATGCCGAGCTGTTCGAATTGCCTGCAGGGCCCGTTGGCTTCCTGGCCGGCTACGAGTTCCGCCGGGAAACGTATGCAGACGATCGTGATCCGCGACTGGACGGCACGATTCGATTTATGCGTGATACGACCGGCGATGGCGTCCCCGACTTTGAAGGTGACTTTGAGGGCGACACCTATCCGCTTACCTCGGATGTCGTAAACTCGAGCCCGACGCCGGACGGTGCAGGTAGCCGCAAAACCAACTCGATATTCGCCGAGCTGGCATTGCCGTTGCACGAAACGCTCGATGTACAGGTCGCGATGCGCTACGAGGACTTTGATGACATCGGCGATACGACTGTCGGCAAGGTCGCTTTCGGCTGGCGGCCGATCGACCAGGTACTGTTCCGTGGCTCCTGGTCTGAAGCGTTCCGCGCACCGAATCTGATCACTATCAACGAGCGGTTTGTGGCGCGATCAAACACACGCGATGACTGGGTGTGTTTCTACGCCGAAGACAATGGCGGCCTTGATGAAGATTGCGACTACGGTGTGCAGCGCCAGGCTACCGGTTCAACTTCTCTCACTCCGGAGGAATCGACCAACACGTCAATCGGTGTCGTTTGGTCGGTGATGGACAACCTGACCTTTACGTTCGACTACTGGTCGATCGAAAAGGATGGCACGATTGGTCTGTTCGGCGAAGAAAACCACATCCTGTACGACCTGGTTCTGCGCCTTGAAGCGGGCACTTCGAACTGCGCCAGCGTGACCGGCAGTCCGGATGTTATCCGTGAAGCGCACGATCCGACGGATACAGACCTCGTTAACGCCTATATGGCTGCCGGGTTATGCCCGGTCGGCGATGTGATTGCAGTGACCGACACGTATACGAACCTTGATACGCGTTCTCTGTCCGGCTACGACATCGGTCTGTACTACTCGATGGAAACCAACTTTGGCGAGTGGGACTTCAAGTGGAACGGTTCCTACTACGACGAGTTTGAGCAGTCCGCGGGCGGCACGCTGTCAACGGCCATTCAGGCAGCCCAAGCCAACGATCCAACGATCGTTTATCCGATTGCGGGCCTGGGTGACCTTCTGGGAATCAACGGCAATCAGACGCACCGTCAGTCTGCGAGCATCAACTGGCGATACGAAGAGTGGTCTGCAGGTCTTACCGCGTTCAGGATCGGTGGTTTCCACCAAGTCCTGGCAAACGGCGATCTGTTCGACGTCGACGCGATGTCAACAGTTAACGGCAAGATCGACTACCGCTTTGCTGTCGCTGAGACCGACATGCGCTTCCGCCTTGGTATCAACAACATCGCGGATCGGCGCGCACCAATCTACGATTCGTCTTTCGGATTTTCGCAGGACGCACATCGTGACTGGGGTCGCTACTGGTATGTCGACCTCCTGGCCAGCTTCTAGGAGCTGACCTCCCCCAGAGGCGGCGGGACGGCATCATGCCCGTTCCGCCGCTTTTTTTTGCCTGTCAGTTTTGCAGCTTCGCGAGCAGCTCGCGGCCCGCGTCGACAGGCATCGGTCGCAGCGGCGGACGCACGTTCGCCCAACGTGCATCACCCGTAGATTCTGCTAATAGCCGCTTTTGTGCCGGGATCGGCGCATACGCTTCAACGGTCTGTCGAAACTGCCGTACCGATGCATGCTTTGCGCGCGCCGCAGCAACGTCGCCGCTATCGAACAGGCGAATAACTTCGCCGATGGCTTTCGCATTCAAATTGGCCGTCGCACTAATGCATCCGGGTCCACCCTTTTCGAGCGCCTCAAGCAACGGTAATTCGGAGCCCGGGTAAACGATCATGTCTTTGATGTCGAACAGTTGTTTTGTGTTCTCCCAGTCGCCCGAGCTGTCCTTTATGCCAACAACGTTGGCGGGGAACGCATCACGCAACCGCGCAGTCAGTGCTGGCGAGATACCAACGATTGCAATCGGCGGTATGTGATACAGAAACACGCGCGCATCGCTGCCGAGCTTTGAAAACAGCGCAGCGAAATAGTCGAATAGGCCGTCTTCGGTTACTGCTTTGAAATAGAACGGCGGTAACGTCATGACCGCACTGCACCCAAGGTCAAGACATGCACGCGACAATCGATAAGTATCGGCAATATTCGTCAGTCCGGTGCCCGGCACCAGCAATGCCGGGTCGACTCCTGAGTCGACCAATACCTTGATCGCCGCAATACGCTCGTCAATGCCTACGGAAAGCGCTTCGCCCGTCGTGCCGAATGGCGCGAGCCCGGCACACCCCTGATCAAGCAGCGACTGAGCGTGAGCGACGTACAGATCATCCGCAATACTCAGGTCATCGTTGAACGGCGTCAGAATCGGGGCAACGACACCGCGGCTCAGCAAGTTGTCCATCAATTCTGTTCCTGTTGATACGACGATGAGCGCAGCACGCGACCCGGTCGTCTGCCGGTAATTTCGCCGTCGGCCAGGACCGCCTCGCCGGAGACGAACACGTGCTTTACGCCTTCGGCATATTGGTGTGGGTCGGAAAACGTCGCTTTGTCGATCACTTTATCCGCGTCGAATACGGCGATGTCGGCGATCGCGCCTACCTCGATACGGCCGTGCTCGGTCAGCCCAATGCGTGTCGCCGGCATCAGCGTCATCTTGTGAATAGCCGTATGCAGCGGCAGCACACCCTGTTCGCGAACGTAGCTGCCGAGCACCCGTGCGTAGGCGCCGTAGTTGCGTGGATGCGGATGCCCGTTGCCTGGAATCTCGACACCGCCGTCCGATGCAATCATGGTCCGCGGGTGCTGCATGATCGCCACGACATCTTCCGGGTGCATGGCATGGTAGATCGCCTGGCAGCCTCCGGCTTCCTGCAGCTCGATAATTAACGTCGCGGCATTGTCGACCGAGACGTCGCGCTCGCTCTGTCGCAACAGCTCGGCGAGGTTCATGCCATCGAGTGAATGATCAAAATTGCAGTAGGCCAGCTGTACGTTGGCCGGATCGTTGCGTCCCCGCACGTGCGTCAGCTGGTAGACGAGCTCCTCGTGAATACGCGCCCGCATGTCCGGATCCTTGAGACGTTCGGCAAGCTGCTGATTGCCGCCGTCGCGACTCCAGCGCGGAAACTGCACGGTCAAGCCCGTCGAGCCGGCAGGGTACGGGTACTGGTCGAGCGTGATGTCGACTCCGCGCTCGACCGCTGCATCGACAAGGTCCAGTAGCTCCTTTGAACGGCCCTGCATCACCGTGCCCATCGCTTTCGCGTGCGTTATCTGGCCCGGAAGTCCGGCCTCTTCTGCAATGCGGATCAGCTCCTCCACGCTTTCGAAAACCTCGAGTGCCTCGTTGCGCATGTGACTGATGTAGATGCCGCCGTGCTTCGCCGCTACTTCGGCGAGGGCGATGACTTCTTCAGTTTCAGAAAAGCTGCCGGGGATATAGACCAGTCCGGATGACAGCCCGAACGAACCCTGCCGCATCGCGCCGTCGACCACGTCGCGCATGCGATTCAGCTCGTTCATCGTCGGCATCCGGTCCTCAAGGCCCATGACGCTATCGCGCACCGATCCGTGACCAACAAACGAACCGTAGTTGACGGCCATGCCCTGCGCTTGCAGCACCTCGAACGTGGCATCAAGCGGCAGCGGCGAACTCCCGTCCGGGCCGCCGATTAAGGTAGTGACGCCCTGGCGAACGACATTCTCGGCCTCGGGCCAGCGAATCAGCCCGCTGCGTTCGGCGTTGGTGCGAACAGCGTGTGAATGCAGATCGATGAATCCCGGTGCTACGACCAGGCCCGACACATCGATAACCGTATCCGCTTCCAGGTGAGTCGAATTGCCGATCTCGATGATCCGCTCGCCCTGTATCCAGACATCGGCAATTCGACTCACCTGGAAGCGGATACGGTTATCGATGTGTCGGGCCTGGTCGTAGCACCGGGATTCATC
>JBCAZN010000268.1:0-4411 GCA_038533035.1 Pseudomonadota bacterium | reverse complement strand
AAGCGAGCATCGTATCCACTGGTTCTGAGCAAGGCCGTGCGGCTCACGGCACCGCGAAGCGTGCTCATTGGCAACGCCGCGCATGGCTTGCATCCTGTTGCCGCACAGGGGTTTAACTTAGGTTTGCGCGACGTTGCTGCACTGTGTGATTGCATCGCCGACGCGCGCGGCAAGCATGCTGACTTTGGCGCCGCAGAAGCACTGTCGCGTTACGCGGACTGGCGTCGCAGCGACCAGAAGAAGCTCGTGCACTTTACGGATAACCTGGTGCGTATGTTTGCCAGCAATCGGCCCCTGACGCGAATGGCACGTAACATCGGCATGCTCGGCTTCGACCTCGTGCCCGGGGTGCGAACACTGTTTGCGAAACACACAATGGGCCTGGCCGGCGAGTTGCCACGACTGTCTCGGGGTGTACCGTTGCAGTGAAAAAGCACTTCGACATAGCCGTCGTTGGCGGCGGGATAACCGGACTTCTGTTTGCGGCGCTGGTGGCCTCTGGCGAGGCTCGGGAGCAAGTGTCGCTGACACTGATCGACGCGTCGCCGCGACCGCAGTTCGACAGTGACAACGATCTCTCATTACGCGTTTCGGCCATTGCAAACGGCTCAGCCGACATTTTCGATTCTGTAGGCGCATGGCAGCATGTTACGAGCGAGCGCCTCTCACCCTACGATGGCATGCGCGTCTGGGACGAAAGCGACGAGCCTGACGGCGCGTCGACATTGCGTTTTGATGCGGCCGAGTTCGCAACCCCGCAGCTGGGTTTCATTGTTGAGAATGTACTGTTGCAGCACGCGCTGTTGCGGGTGCTCGATGACCTCGATGTCGATCTCCAGTTCGACACTCGCCTCGAGTCGCTGCCTGATGCGGATCTCGTCGTGGGTGCCGACGGTGCTCGCTCGTTCGTTCGCAAACTCGCGGGCATCGAGAGTAGCCTGTGGCCGTACGAACAAACGGCGGTAGTGACCCACGTCAAGCCGGAAAAAACGCACGGCGGCGTTGCAAGGCAACGTTTCTTGCGGGATGGACCGCTAGGCATGCTGCCGCTCGCCGACGGACGACTATCGGTGGTCTGGTCGACGACACCGGACACAGCAGAGGCCGCGATTTCAGCTGACGAATCCGAACTTGGCGCCCGCCTGACCGACGCATCCGATGGCGTACTGGGCGAGTTGGTCGTTGCGGGCCCAAAGGGTGCGTTTCCGCTCGCGGCGCAGCATGCGCACCATTACGTGTTACCGGGCCTGGCGCTTATCGGCGATGCGGCACACGCCATACACCCGCTTGCCGGTCAGGGCGCAAACCTGGGAATACAGGATGCGGCCGAACTGGCGGATGTGATTTGCACAGCCATTCGCGACGGCCTGCATCCCGGTGACCGCCCTGTGTTGCGGCGCTACGAGCGCGCACGAAAAGGTGCCAACCTGACCATGATGCACTTCATGACTGGCCTCAATCGCCTGTTTGCGACAGACTCTGAACTGGTCGGCGACTTACGGACCGTTGGCATGCGCGCTTTTAATCAGAGCGGGCCAATCAGGGAACGCGCCGTAAAGGTTGCGCTGGGCGTTGTTTAACGTCCGACAGACCTGCAAATATTGGGGGGACGATGAAACAGCAGTATGTCTATGCGCTGGCAGCGGTGCTGGCGGTCGTCGGATTGTCCGTATTTGCCTACAAGTGGCAGGTGCTTGGCTTTCCGTTGACCGAAGACCAGGAAACGCCAGTCTGGACTATTGAAGCAGCGGTCAGCTTTGACAGCGGCCCGGGTTCGATTACCGCCGAGCTGCACGTACCCGCCCTGACGCCGGGCTTTCGTATGCTCAACGAGCACTCGGTATCCCGGGGTTACGGTTTCGGCACGGACTACGGCAGTGGCGGTCGTATTGCCAAGTGGACTATACGGCGTGCCGACGGTGTCCAGACGCTTTACTACCGCATCTCGGTTTACGAGGACGACTCGGTCGACGAATCGGACACGATCCCACCGTTCCCGCCGTCGCCTGTGATCAATGAACCGGTAAAAACCGCAGTAGATGTGTTGGTCGCCGATGCACGTGACCAGTCGGCCGACACGGCTTCGTTCACGGCGGAGCTATTGCGCCGGTTGAATGATCCGTCACCGGATCCAAGTGTTGAACTAATTTTGTCGGGCATCGACACCCAGGCCGATTTTGTCGGCATGGTAACAACGATGCTGGCGGCAGCAAGAATTCCCGCACGCGTCGTGCACGGGTTTCCCCTGTCCGGTCGGCAACGTAACGCGGCGCTCGTCTCCTGGCTCGAAGTGCATGACGGCGACCGATGGCTGTACTTCAATCCGGCGACGGGCGACGAGTCGCTGCCCGATCGCTTTTTCGTCTGGTGGCGCGGCAGTGAACGGCTGATCGATGTGCAGGGCGGCAGCAACGTCCGCGTCGACTTCGCGATCCAGGAAAACCACCTCGACGCCGTTGCCATTGCCGAAACGCAAGCCGCGGCGCGCGGCACGGCGGCGGTCGACTTTTCGCTGTACAGCCTGCCGATCCGAACACAAGCGGTTTATGCGGTATTACTGATGATCCCAATTGGTGCGCTGATCATGGTAATCATGCGCAACATAGTCGGCATCGATGCGTTCGGCACATTCATGCCGGTATTGATTGCGCTCGCGTTTCGTGAAACGAAACTGTTGTGGGGCGTGATACTTTTCACGCTGCTGGTCACGCTGGGACTGACAATCCGTTTCCTGCTCGATCGATTACGATTATTGCTCGTACCGAGGCTCAGTGCCGTTCTCATTGTCGTGGTGTTGTTGATGCTGTTTATCAGCCTCGTCTCGCACCGACTGGGCCTGGACACCGGTTTGTCAGTGGCGCTGTTTCCGATGGTCATTATTGCGATGACAATTGAGCGCATGTCGGTTGTCTGGGAGGAACGCGGTGCCGGCGATGCGATCCGCGCAGGCCTCGGTAGCCTCGTTGTTGCAGTCGCTGCCTACATCTTTATGGGTCTGGCCTGGCTGGAGCACCTGATCTTTACGTTTCCGGAATTGTTGCTCGTCATTCTCGCCATGGTGGTGCTCGCGGGCCGCTACACGGGCTATCGCCTGACGGAACTGCGGCGCTTCAAAGAGCTCATCAAAGACTGATGTTTGCGGCAGCCAGGAAACTGCGGGAGAGCGGCGTGCTCGGACTGAACGAGCGCAATGCCGACTTCATCATGCGACTGAACCCGCGCAAGTTTTATCCGCGCGTCGATGACAAGGCGCTGACCAAAGAGCTTGCGATTAAGGCAGGCATGGCAGTACCCGACCTTTACGGGGTCATTGCACACCAGGGTGACGTCAAGAAATTCGCCGAGTATGTGGAGGGACGTGACAGTTTCGTCGTGAAACCGGCGCAGGGTAGCGGTGGCGACGGCATTCTGGTCGTCACCGGGCGCAGCGAGCGCAAACGCGACGCGTTTCGGCTGTCCAGCGGCATGCTGATCTCGGAAGGGGAAATACGGCATCACATCTCGAACATCGTCGGCGGCCAGTACAGCCTGAGCGGCGGGCGCGACAAAGCGCTGATCGAGTATTGTGTGAAGTTCGACCCGACGTTTGCTGACGTCAGTTACCAGGGCGTGCCCGACGTTCGTGTCGTTGTGTATCGCGGCTATCCGGCTATGGCGATGGTGCGTCTTCCCACGCGCGAGTCGGATGGCAAGGCGAACCTGCACCAGGGCGCGGTCGGCACCGGGGTCGACCTGTCGACCGGCAAGACGCTGCGCGGCGTCCACAATGACCTGGTTATCGACGAGCATCCGGATACCGGCGCACTGGTGTCAGGTCTCGAGATTCCAGACTGGGATTTTATTCTTGAGTCGTCAGCGCGCGGTTACGAGGTAACTGGCCTGGGTTATCTAGGCGTAGACATGATTATCGATCGCGACAAGGGCCCGCTGATCCTCGAGATGAATGCGCGGCCCGGCCTAAATATCCAGATTGCGAACGGCACCGGGCTGGCGAAACGCATTGATCGTATCGAGCAGATCCACGACGAGCGTGCGCTACCGATCGAGCGGGCCGCAGTCGCGCGGCGAGAATTCGGATCCTGACGGGTGTTAAGGATTATTGAAGACGACTTGAGCGGCGCGGAAATTGCGGCACTGCTTGCTGAGCACAAGCAGGATATGCTCGACACATCGCCAGAGGATGCGGTTTTCACGTTGCCGATCGACTCGTTGCGATCTCCCGACATTGTCATCTGGTCGGCCTGGGTGAAACGCGAACTGGCCGGGTGCGGCGCGCTGAAGGCGCTCGACCCGACGAGTGGCGAGATCAAGTCAATGCGAACGTCGACCGCGCATCGCGGCACGGGAGTGGGTTCGGCGATCTGCGAGCACATCATTAAAGAGTCGCGCAATCGCGGCTACGAAGCGCTGT
>JBCAZN010000267.1:0-4426 GCA_038533035.1 Pseudomonadota bacterium | reverse complement strand
GTGCAGCGGATGACGGGCCTGTCGTCAATGTTTGTGCTGCTCGGGCTGGCAGGCTATCTCGCCGCGCGCCAGACACTGCCCGGGGCGCCGCGCCGTGCACTGCTGCTGATGGGTGCGAGCCTGACCATTGCTACGTCGCTGGCTGTATTGTCCAAGGAATCGGGCGTCCTGTTGCCGCTGTACGTGTTCGTCCTCGAATGCACATTGCTGAAGCGGCCTGATGCTGCGGCGCCGCGCGAGTGGCAGCTGACGCAGGCATTGTTTGTCTGGTTTCCGTCGGTTGTTGTCGCCGCAGTTTTGATCATGCAATTGCCCTACGACGACAGCATGGTGTTGCGCCGCGACTTCAATGCCTGGGAACGTGTGCTGACGCAAGCTGGTATCTTGTGGACATACCTGATCAAAGCGGTCGCCGGCTTGCCGGGACAACTGGGTGTTTACCAGCCCGATCCCGCCGTTGCGCGCGGTTTGTTCGCGCCGCTGACATTGCTCGCAACGGCCGCCTGGACTGCGGTTGTCGCAGTTGCGATCCGCTGGCGTCGCAAGTTGCCCTTGTTCGCATTCG
This sequence comes from Pseudomonadota bacterium, assembly GCA_038533035.1. Taxonomy (GTDB): domain Bacteria; phylum Pseudomonadota; class Gammaproteobacteria; order Steroidobacterales; family Woeseiaceae; genus UBA1847. The sequence goes on along the minus strand of JBCAZN010000267.1, from coordinate 3,861 downwards.
CCGCGCTGTGGTTTCTTGCCGGACATGTGCTGGAATCCACGGTCTTGCCGCTCGAGCTGTATTTCGAGCATCGCAACTATTTACCGATTGCAGGTCCGGTTATCGCAGTCGTGGCGTTCCTGCTGATGCATTCGGATGAGACGCGCAAGATTTCACGGTTCGCGATTCCGGCACTCGTCGTGCTGAACCTGGTGTTGCTGTTCGGTGTTACGAGCCTGCACGGGAATACTTCAGTCAGCGCTCGATACTGGGCACAAAAGCACCCGGATTCGTATCGCGCGGTGCTCAATCTCGGTCGCGTCCAATTGATCGAGGAGGGCCTTGATGCATCGTTGGCGACCGTGAACGATTATGTGTCGCGGAATCCACAAGACGGGTACCTGTATATCTACGTCCTCGATGCCTCGTGCCAGCACTTTCCCGACCGGGTTTCGCCCGCGGATGTCGATGCCATTGCCGCGGCAGCGGACCAGTTTCGATTCTCTTTCCTGGCAGCGGAATTGTTGTCCGGTCTGCATGCAACGAGCGTCAGCACCTCATGCGCGGCAGTCGACGTTGACTCCGTTGTGCGGCTGGCGGAGGCAATTCGCGCAAATCCGCGATTTTCCGCCAATGCCGAGTACGGCAAACTGCACTTCGTGTTGATGGCGACCATCGAACGGACGGCCGGCAATCTCGACGGCGCAATTGCAAATCTCGAAAAGGCACTTGAGCACCAGATGACGCCGCAGGTCGTGCAGATTGTCGCGATCTCGCTTGCCGAGGCGCAGCAATATGATCGTGCGCGCGAGGTAGCGCGGGCAGCCGGTGACAACATACCGCTGAATCCTTTTCGAGCATGGCAATGGCGCAGAAGCATCGACCAGATTTACAATTACGTGGACGCTGTCGAACGCAAGGACCGGATGACAAAATGAGCAGACTTTCGATTGTAATCCCGGCTAAGAACGAAGCTGGTGCGATCGGTGACGTCGTTAGCAAAGCGCGAACGGCGTACCCCGAGGCCGAAGTTATTGTTGTTGACGATGGTTCGACCGACGACACCGCAAAGGCGGCAACCGATGCCGGCGCCCAGGTTGTTTCTCACCCGGAAAGCCTCGGCAACGGTGCGGCCGTAAAAACGGGCGCGCGTACCGCGACGGGAGAATTGATCGCATTTATGGATGGCGATGGCCAGCACGATGCGGCCGAGCTCGCGCCGTTGATTGAGCGACTCGACGACGGCTACGACATGGTGGTTGGCGCACGGGACTCAGGTTCGCATGCCAACTTCGGACGCCTGTTTGCCAATGGGCTGTACAACGCGATCGCCTCAAAGATGAGCGGCCGGGAGATTCCGGACCTGACGTCCGGTTTTCGAGTCGCGCGTGCCGACAAGTTTCGCGAATACCTGTACCTGTTGCCGAACGGGTTTTCCTACCCGACCACCATTACGATGGCGTTTCTGCGCAGCGGCTACCCGATTTGTTTTGAGCCGATATCCGCCGCGAAGCGCATTGGCAAGAGCCACATTCAACCGCTTAAGGACGGTGTGCGCTTCCTGATCATAATTTTCAAGATTGCGACCCTGTATTCGCCGCTCAAAATTTTCGTACCGATCAGCATGCTGTTTTTCGCGACCGGACTGGGCTGGTATGCCTACACGTACTCGACACTGGGCCGCTTCACGAACATGAGTATGCTGCTGTTCAGTGCATCAGTGGTCGTATTCCTGATTGGTCTCATCTCGGAACAAATCACGGCGTTGATGTATAAAAAGAACTGATATGCGGCAGTGCGTGGTCATCATCGGCAGCGACGCACAGCGCGGCGCTGACGTTCCCGACATCCGGCAGGGAGAAGATGGCATCGCGCGCAAGACCCAATGGTATGTCTGCGCGAATCAGAAAGACCCTGAACATCTGTTCGATGACATAGACAGCGTGCTGCTTCGGGCGCTGCGCTGGCCGTCACTTTTTTACCAGTGCTTTCTTTACATCAGCAGCGTGAAAACGTGGAGTCAGAAACGACCCTACGTATTTGTGCGTGGCAAGGGGCCGGCCGCGCGTCTCGCGGCGCGCGCCGCGGGCTGGGCGGCCGGCGACGTGGTGCAGGTGCATGATGATCCGGCGGGTCGGTTGTCCCGGACCCGCTATCAGTTACGCGACGACGGCAGTCTCAAGCTGCTCGGTTAAAGTGATCTTCGAGCACCTGCGCGACGCAGCTCGTCAGTCGCTTGCCGGTTTCGATGTGCAGGAATTCGTTCGGGCCATGCGCATTCGACTTCGGTCCCAGTAACCCGGTAATCAGGAACTGCGCCTCCGGAAACGTCTCGCCGAGCATACCCATGAACGGAATCGTGCCGCCTGTTCCCATGTACATGGACGGTTTGCCGAAGAAAGCCTCTGATGCTTTTTGCATCGATGCCTCGAGCCACGGCGCGACTTCAGGCGCATTCCAGCCTGCCATACTTGAATCGGCGTCGAACTCCACTTTGACGAGCGGCGGTGTGTCCGCCTCGAGCGCACTTTTAACAGCTTTCGCAGCCTCCTCGGCGTCCACTGTCGGCGGCAGGCGGAACGAAAGTTTTAAAACAGTGAAGGGCAGCAATACGTTACCTGCATCGATCAGTGCCGGCATGCCTTCCTGGCCGGTAACGGCGAGCGTCGGACGCCACGTGTTGTTTAGCAGCAACTCGGCATGCGACTCGTCCGGCTGCGGGTCATCGACGGCCCACGGAAACTTTTCGTACACCAACGCCTGCAGCGTTTCGGCGGCTTTGGCGGCTTGTTCCAGGCGTTGTTGCGGAATCTCGGCATGCAGATCTTCGAGAAGAATCTGGCCGGAACTTTCCTCTTCGATGCGGCTGATCAGTTGCCGAGCCGTGCGAAAACTCGATGGCACGACGCCGCTCGCCGTACCGGAATGTACGCCCTCGGTGAGGACATCGACCCGCAATGTCCCCGTCAGGTTGCCGCGCAGGCTTGTCGTGCACCAAAGCTGGTCGTAGTTGCCGCATTCCGCATCGAGGCAAACGACGAGGTCGGGTTTGCCGATGCGATCAGCGAGCATGTCGATGTAGTAGGGCAGGTCGAAACTGCCGCTCTCCTCACAGCCTTCGATCAGGACGACACAATGTGCGTGCGGGACACCCTGTTCCTGCAGTGCCCTTATGGCCGTGAGCGAACCGAACGTCGCGTAACCGTCATCGGCACCACCGCGTCCATAGAGCTTGCCGTCCTTAATGACCGGCGTCCACGGGTCGAGATCTTCGTCCCATCCCGAGAATTCCGGCTGTTTGTCGTAGTGGCCGTACAACAGCACGACTTCATCCGAGTCGCCCGGAATGTCGATAAACAATACGGGTGTGCGACCCTCGATGCGAACGACCTCAATCGTCATGTCCCTGATTGGCTGCGTCCGGCACCACGTCTCGAGCATCTCAACGGCGGTTTCCATGTAGCCGTGCTTTTCCCAGTCCGGATCGAAGTGCGGCGATTTGTTCGGGACCTTTATGTACTCGGCGATCTGCGGAATGATTTCGTCATCCCACATTGCATTTACGAAGTCTGCAGTTTTCTGATTGTCCATACTGGTTGTTATTCCGAAGTCAGTGCGCGAATGAATGTCCGTGTCATGCGCTCGGTCGTGATGAACGCCCAGTTGTAGTCGTCGTGAAATTTCTGCAGCGGGTTTGCCGCAACGATCTCATCGGCGCTCATCCCATCGTCGAGCAACGCTTTGACAAGCGCGCGGCCTTCGACAAGTACGTCGATATCCGACTTCATGCCTGCCTTGTCTGTCAGGGCCCCGTGACCCGGTATGATTTTTGTGTCGTCGTCTGCAATCGACCAGATTTTCTTTTGTGCGGCAAGATAACCG
>JBCAZN010000266.1:0-4428 GCA_038533035.1 Pseudomonadota bacterium | reverse complement strand
CTCAAACAGCTGCCCGTCGATACGCTGAAGATCGACCGTTCCTACGTTGCCGGCTTCGCTGACGACGGCAAGGATATTGCGATTGCGTCTGCCATGGTCGCGATGGGGCAGCGCCTGAATCTCACGGTTGTCGCCGAAGGCGTCGAAACCGAGGAGCAGTTGCAGGTCTTACGGGAATTCGGCTGCGACAGCTACCAGGGATTCCTTGCAGCCAGACCGCTGGCGGCCGATGCGCTCGGCGCCTTTTTGAAGGAAAACGGCGCAGCCTGAGCCTCCCCGCCCAACTTGACCGGGCCATTATTTGAACTGCGTCACAATTTTGCGCCGGTCGCACGGGCGTCAATCTACGCGATAAATCTCGCCGTGTTGCCTAATAGCGGCCTGATCTCAGGGACGCAAAATCATGGATTTGATTAAGCTTACAGGTGCAATTCAGTGATGCGGGCAGTCGAACACCGCACGCTGCGCAATCTGCTATGGGCATTCGCCGCGCTGTGGCTGAGCTTTGTTGTTACGCCTGTCGCTCATGCGGCCGCGAACGAAAGTCACCCTATGCGCTTTGGACATCTAACGCTTGACGACGGCTTGTCACAAAGCAACGTGTTGAGCGTTTTGCAGGACTCCGACGGCTGGATGTGGTTCGCCACTGAAAATGGCCTGAACCGATACGACGGCTACGAGTTCCGCCACTTCAAACGTGAGCGCGGTAATCCCGATGCGCTCAGCAACGATTTCATTTTCGATATTGCGGAAGGTCCCGACGGCAGCCTGTGGCTTGCGACGAACGGTGGTGGACTTGCCAACCTTGACCGCAAGTCAGGCAAAGTACGCACCTACCGGCACGATCCCGAGAACGCTAACAGTGTTGCCGGCAACGTCCTGCGTTCGCTGCATGTCGACGCTGCAGGCATAGTCTGGATCGGCACTCGTGGTGCCGGGCTGGATCGCTTTGATCCGAAAACGCAGACCTTCACACATATTGATCTGGGCAGTAATGCAAACGCAGGAACAATATTCGCGCTGCATCCGGGCGCTGAGTCTTCGTTGTGGGTGGGCGGTGACCATGGCCTGACGAAACTCGATACCGCTACAAGTGCTGTCGTAACGTCGGCGCATACAAGCGATGCGATCGAGACGAACAGTGTTCGCGCGATCCTTAAGGACAGCAGCGGACAGCTTTGGGTCGGTACCTACGGTGCCGGACTTGTACGCTTTAATAGCGACGCAAAGGGCGTTGCCCGTTTCGTGCATGACGCGAACGACGCGGCCACCCTGTCCGGTGACCGTATATCAACCATATTCGAAGACAGCGACGGCCGGCTCTGGGTTGGTACCACAGCTGGATTGAACCTGATCGACCGTGAGAGTGGCGCCGTTGTTCGCTACGCAGCGAACGGCGAAGACGCGTCGAGCCTCAGTGACAACGACATATCGACGATTTACCAGGATCGCAGCGGTTTGCTCTGGATCGGTACAAAGTCTCACGGCGTCAACAAGTGGAATCCTCGTTCGTGGCTGTACGGCTACGAGCCGGCGAACGAGGTGACTGTCGATAGTGAGAAGCAGGCGAACGTTATGGCGTTCGCGTCTGGCGATGCCAAAACCTTGTGGCTGGGCACTTTCGGCGACGGCCTGAACGCGATTGATCGCGAGAGCGGCGAAATAACCAAGTACCGCGCCGAGGCTGGCCCGGGACGGCAAATTGCCGGCGACCGTGTGATGAGCCTGATGCGTGATCGCAGCGGCAACATCTGGGCTGGCACGATGATGAACGGTATCAGCCGCATCAATCCGGAAACTGGCGAGACGACGCACTTCCGCCACACTGCTGGCGACGCCACTGGTCTGAGTGCAAATGGCATCATGACCATGTACGAAGATCGCAGCGGCCTGGTCTGGATCGGCACCTTTGGCGGCGGCATCAGCCTCTACAATCCGGCGAACGACAAGTTCACACATTTCAAGTCCGACCCGAACAATGCCAATACTGTCAGCAGCAACCGTATTACCAGTTTCGTTGAGGACAACAATGGCAACATGTGGATCGGCACAGACGCCGGTGGCCTGAACCTCTTCGATCGTAGCAAGCAAGACTTTCATCGCTTCGCCCACGATCCCGACGACATCACGACGTTGGCGGCAGACACCGTTTATGCGGTCAATGTCGACTCGAACGGCGTTGTCTGGGTCGGTACACAGGGTGGCGGTCTCGACCGGGTTGTCGGCGACAGCAATCAGCCAGAAGCGATTACATTCACCAACGTAGCGGAGAAGGACGGGCTGTCCAACGACGTTATCTATGGCGTGCAGTTCGACAGCAGCGGCTGGATCTGGATGAGCACCAACTACGGCATCAGTCGTTACCATCCTGAAACCGGCGAGATCAAGAACCTGCACCGCACCGATGGCTTGCAGTCGGAAGAGTTCAACTTCGGTGCGCACTATCGCAGTGCAACCGGTGAACTGTTCTTCGGCGGTCATAACGGCTTTAACGCTTTCCAGCCCGATGAAATCAGCGCATCGACTGTAATTCCTGTGATCGCGCTGACCGGTTTGTTCCGCGGCGGTGATTCCACGAAAGACGACCTGCCGGATTACGAGTCGGAAACCGTCGAACTGAGCTGGAAAGACGACAACGTCACGTTCGAGTTTGCCGCGCTTGATTTCGCCGCACCTGAGCAAAACCGCTACATGTACAAGCTAGAGGGTTTTGACAAGGACTGGATCGATCTCGGCAACCGTCGCCGTGCGACATACACGGATTTGAACGACGGCAGCTACCTGCTGCGTGTGCGTGCCGCGAACAGCGAAGGTGTCTGGAACGAAGCGGGCTTCGCGGTACCCATCAAGGTGGCCGCCGCGCCGTGGGATACCTGGTGGGCTTACCTGGGTTACCTTGCGCTGCTGGCGCAGCTGGGTGCGGGTCTCTGGTTCGGACACCGTCGCAAGATTCGCCGCGAAGAAGAATACAGCCAGCGCCTGGAGCAGGAAGTGAGTTCGCGAACGGAGATGCTGCTGGATCGCAACAAGCAGCTGAAGGTTCTCAATGAAGCACTCCAGGAAAGCAGCCTGAGTGATCCGTTAACGGGTCTGCGCAACCGTCGCTTCGTCTTTGAAGAGGTTTCTCGCGACCTTGAACTGGTGCAGCGCCGCCTCGGCGCCGAGCGCCTAGGAATCGACACCAGCAATGACGCCGAGATGGTCTTCATGATGATCGATCTCGATAACTTCAAGCCGATCAACGATACCTACGGTCATGCGGCCGGCGATGAGATGTTGTTGCAGCTGCGCGATGTGCTGCTGGGCATATGCCGCCGCTCTGACTTCGTTATTCGCTGGGGCGGCGATGAGTTTGTCGTGATCGCGAAGCAAACGAAGCCGGAAGAAGCCGAATGGCTCGCAGAGCGCATTCGCTCGAGTATTGCGAGCAGCAATTTCCAGCTGGGTGATGGCCAGATCGTACGGACAACCTGTTCGATCGGTTTCGCTGCCTACCCGCTGTTCCGCGCCGGCACCGACGATTCCAGTCTCGACCAGATTATCAGCCTGGCAGATGGCCTCATGTACGAAGCGAAAAAACGCCGCAACGCATGGGTTGGAATGCTCGGCCCCAATGACGCGATCGCAAGCTTCGAACCTGAAGACGACGCTATCGAATCCACTTCACTACTGTTCCGCGCTCGCCGCGCGGGTAACTTACGAAAATTCTCGTCTCAAGCTGACGGGCAGCAACCACAACTGCGCATAAGCAGTGCTAGCTGAGGCGAGGAGAACCCAAATGAATACTAAAACCAAATCGAGCGCGATGATGAAACGCAACGGCAGGTTCATGATGCTGGCAGCAGCGATCAGTCTGACGCTGGTCTGCTCCACCTGGGACGATCGGCGCGCTGACAACGCTATTGCAGTCAACGCACCGACAAGTACGGTAGTCGTCGATGCGCAACAGTCTGAGCAAAGGCGCACGTCGTCCGGATCAAGCATTGTTGGCGACTCACAGACACTGCTGCATGACGCGCCTGTCGTCGCGGTTCCGCAGGCATTGCAGACCAGCGCAACAGCGCCTGTCGCCATGCTGTCAGGCCCACCGGCGGCTGCGCAAGGATTCGATACATCGAACCCGGATGACACAGAGCGCAACCACAGTGAGCCCCGTAACAAGATGAGCGGCCCGGTTGCAGCCCTGCTGGCATCGGGCGCAAGTGGCGATGCCGAACTGGTGGTTCGCTACGACCAACATCCGCAGCTGTTCGACGACGAGTTCGTTGCTGAGCTTGGCGGCGAAGTGACGCGCAGCTACGAACACCTTGACATGCGTGCCATTCGTGTACCGGTTGCAGCGCTTGAGAGCCTCGCGGCTGACGAGAACGTCGCGTGGATGTCGCTTGACGATGATATGTCGGCGACGTCAGTTTCATCACGCCTGGC
>JBCAZN010000265.1:0-4434 GCA_038533035.1 Pseudomonadota bacterium | reverse complement strand
AACAGGCATGCAGGTGCCAGCGCCGCGAGCAGATGCTTGATGCTGTGCCCGCTGAGCAAATGCCCGAGCGCGAGCAGCTGCGTATCAAAGTGTTCAGCAACCTTGGCGAGCAGGTAACACGCGATGAGCAGCCAGAACCAGCGAGTAAGGTCGCTGCGAACGCCGTATAAAAGCAGCGTGAGCGGAATCAGGAGAATCGGTACGAATTGCACAAACGCGTAGGGCCGCATGTCACCCCGGCCGAGACTCTCGGTATGAATCCAGTACAGCACCGATGCGATGCCGACAACGAGTAGCGGCCATAGCAACGCACGCGCGGCTGGTTTCGATCCGTACTCGCCGACGACCAGCGCGACGAGTGACATGAAGCCGATCACCATTCCCAGGCGGTCCCACGCGAGAGTCGCGTTGGAAGGGTTCCAGTGGTAGTACGACGAACCCGCCGCTGTCGCAATCAAGCCGAGGAACAGCATCAGCCAGACCAGCTTCAGGTCTCCCAGCACGCTCGGGTCTGTGCGTGAGATCATCGCGATACCGGTTAATCCAATGGCGACGAACGCACCATTGGAAATTACATTCAAGAAATTCGGGATGCCGAGCATCGTGCGCTGATCGGCGAACGCATGGTATGCCGGGTCCTGCGCGATCGGGTCGGCGAGCAGCGCGATGATGACGAATACCGCGCCCGTCGCTGCCAGCAGCGCGGTACGCCAGTCCATCACTCTCCGCCTTGCGGTCCGTAAAACACGACCCAGGCGCCAAAGTCGTCGCTGAATTCAACGAAACGGTGCTCGACGCCGGCGGCGACGAAGAGCGCGTCACCCGGCTCAAACGGAATGCGATCATTGCCGCACAGGAACGTACCGGTGCCGGTATGCACGATGTAGATTTCATCCTGGTCGTGCGGTTGCTGCCCGTCGCTACCCTGTGGCACGTAGTAGCCAAGTTCCAGGGTGCCGTGTTCGAGCAAGACGCCGTACAGCCCGTCATCTGAATCGCGGACCAGCTCGAGCGCTCGTGCAGGTGTCATGCGTTCTGCCATTTGTTCACGGTACTGCATCGTTGCCGGCCGATTCAAGCTAGAATGCGCCATCTTTACGTAGCGATGATTGTGGATTGACATCCCTGATTCGAAACCTTCGCGGAATTTTCGTGTTTGCCGGATTAACGGTGAATACGATTTTCTGGTTTATCCCGATACTTGTGCTGGCGATCGTCAAGCTGCTCATACCTGTGCCGCCGGTGCGGCGTTCGATTACCCGCATTCTCATGTGGTGTGGTGAAAACTGGGTTAGCGTTAATACGGTGTGGCTCGGGCTCACCAGCTCGATTGACTGGCGCGGCGACGGCCTCGACAACCTGGAGCGCGATGGCTGGTATCTCGTCATTGCCAATCATCAGACCTGGGTCGATATCGTAGCCTTGCAGGCAATTTTTAACCGGCGTGTGCCGTTCCTGAAGTTTTTCATCAAACAGGAGCTGGTGTGGTTTCCTTTTCTCGGTATCGCCTGGTGGGCACTCGACATGCCATTCATGAAGCGCTACTCCGCGTCATACCTTGCCAAGAACCCGCATATGAAGGGCAAGGATCTCGAGACGACCCGCAAGGCTTGCGAGAAATTCCGCGATACGCCGACGTCGATCCTGAACTTTATTGAAGGTACCCGGTTTACAGAACAGAAACGCGCACAACGCCAGTCTCCGTATAAACACCTGTTGCAACCCCGCGGCGGTGGACTTGCCGTAGCCGTCGGATCGATGGGTGAGCTGTTCACGAGCATAGTCGACTCCACATTGATCTATCCCGATGGCGCTGCCAGCTTTTGGGAGATGTGCTGCGGTACGCCGGTTCGCTGCGTCATCAAGGTTCGCGAAATTGCGCTCGATTCGTGGTTGATCGAAGGCGACTATCAGAACGATCGGCAGTACCGCAAGGACTTGCACAACTGGCTTGCAAATCTATGGCGTGAAAAAGATGCCATAATCGACGCTGGCGAGATGCAGGCGGACGAAAAATAGATGAACGACAGTCGCAGCTATGACACCGTTGCATTTGACGTGAGGGACAACGCCACCATGTTGTTTTTCGCGCGCACTACGGGCGAGGGCGACATCCGCGACTACCTGTTGCTCATGCGTACGGTTGATGAGGACTTTGACGAGTCAATCTATATCGAAATTAACGAACAACAGTTTGGCGGCCACAACTTGATCCGCGAGGCCGACCTGGCAGGCAATATTCTCAAGCTGCGGCTGCACGAACCGGCCGAAGAACTCGACGGCACGTCGGAAATCGTCTTGACCTGGGTCGAAACGGGCGACAACCAGGATGCCATCGAGGCCGGCGCGTTTCGGGTGTTCGGCGACACGCTGGTCGGTGGCAACGCCTGATGCTGAAACTGCGCCCGAACTGCGAACTTTGCAACTGCGACTTGCCGCCGGATGCTGACAACGCCCGCATTTGTACATACGAGTGCACATTCTGCCTCGACTGCGTCGAAGGCCCGTTACAAGGGTGCTGTCCAAACTGCGGTGGCAACTTCGAACGACGACCTGTTCGCCCGGCCGCCGCGCTCAAAAAACATCCTGCATCGACGAAACGAGTCGGGCACTCCTGATGCCGACTTATAGCGTGTACATCGTCGAGTGCCGCGACGGCACCTTCTATACCGGCGTTGCAACCGACGTCGAACGCCGGTTGCGGGAGCACGAGTCCGGTGCACGTGGTGCACGCTATCTGCGCGGCCGCGGGCCGCTACGGGTGGTATTCAAATCAGAAGTTGGCGATCGATCGTATGCGCAGCGTGCCGAGTACCGCATCAAGCGCCTCGCTCGTGAGCAAAAACAGGCGTTGATCGACGGCCGGCTTCAGCTGGCGACGTTGCTCCTCGATCAGGAGCCGCTCGCCGCTGAGGCGTAGATCGCGATGGGTTCGCCGAAGCGCGGCAGGTAGAAGGCTACGTCCTTGTCCCAGCGGTCACGAAACTCCTCCAGCCACTTCGCCGTCGTCACCACGTTGGTCAGCACGCGCGGACCGGCCTGGATATCGCCAAACGGTTTCGTGTAGTCATCAAAATGAATCGGGTAAACCGTATGCGCGCCCGTGGCGGTTACGGTGTGCTGCCAGTAGAGCTCTGCATACTCGCGGCTAATTGAATCGAGCAATCCGATGCCGAGAAATACAACGTCGACTGGTGTCTCACGCAGCGCATATTTCTGAAAACCGGAGCTGCCCTGCACGAGCGATGTACCCTGCGGGTGTTCGATAACAATCGACCATGCGCCCCCCATGCGAAATGCCGAAACGGGCTGTGGCATCACAAGCGGTGCCGCAATCTTGCCATCAAACGGCACCGTGCCACCCCAGCCGACCGGCGCATGCGGTGATGGCTGTAGCGTCACTTTAAACTGGCCGAACTGATACGGCTGGTTTTCGTCGGCAACGATGATCTGCTCTTCCGGCACACCGGCGCCGCGTGCTATTTGTGCCGTAGATTCGCTGCCGAGTACGGAGGCAAGCGAACGATTCGCAATGGCGCCAACGTCCATCGCATGATCGAAATGGCTGTGCACCGGGATAATGGCGGCCAGGCGTCGCATCCGAAATTCGTTCATCGCGTAGTTGATGATTGCCGCGTCGTTGTTTACGGGCTGATCGAAGACGCTTTCAGCGAGTGTTGGTCGCGAGAAGAAGCCGTCGATCAGGAGTTGCGTGTCGCCGTCGTCGAACAGCAGCGTTGTCACACCAAGCCAGGTGACGGTGACAGCATCGCCGGTGATGGTCGCGGTGATTTCGGGTTCCGGCCAGTCAATGTCGTCAAGATTCGGACGGTCTTCCCACAAACCCCTGAGGACCAGCGTCGTGAGCCCTACGAAGATCGCTGCGCCAACGATGATGCGCCTTATCCACACACGCCACATGCTCATTGACCCGCCGCAATTCTCGCCAGGTGGCCCGTCAACGGCGCCAGGTAGTTGCCCATGGCGTAACCGAGCAGCGCGAGCAGGATCGATGCGGGTACCAGGTTCGGACGATGGTGGGCTGCAACGATTGGTGCGGATGCAGCGGCGCCAATATTTGCTGCCGACGCGATCGCGACACTGTGAACGTCAACTCGGAACAGCCAGGCGCCGAACAGCATGAAGACTCCGTGAATTATGATCCAGATAAACGCGCCGGCAACAAACGCCGGTGCGTCAGCCAGCCCGGCAACGTCGGCACGTGCGCCCATGCCCGCGACGAAGATGTAGATCAGTGCGGTGCCTATCGCGGTCGAATTCGGTAGTTCCGAAACACGCGTAGTGGATAGTGCCAGGGCGAGGGTTGTGATCAGCAGAATGCGTACCGTCCCCTCGGAAAAGACGCGTGCCGCGCCCGCCGATGAATCCGCAATCCAGGTTGCAATGCCGGGCGAGACCGCGTGACCAATCGCG
>JBCAZN010000264.1:0-4434 GCA_038533035.1 Pseudomonadota bacterium | reverse complement strand
CCAACGCCTGCTGCCGCCACTTCTGGGTTAGTATGACCACAATGTCCAACCGCGCATCTCTCCCTTTGGCCTGCCTATTGGCGCTTCTTGCATTTGCGCCATCAACAGCGCATCCCGCATTGGCAATCGATAGATCCAACTGCTCAAATAACGTAGGGACTGAGCTACAGCAATTGCAGAGCAGGCTGGACGACGCGTACGGGAGCATCAAAGCAAATAGCAACAATCCGGGTGTCTGGATTCCATACAGAACCTGGTTCGGCCCCCGGGACAAGGATGCGGTCTTCACATACAGTCAAGAGATTCGGAATCGTATCGACAATCATCGCGTTGAAGTTGCTTGTGTAAGGGGTCCGCCAGAAATTGAGCCTATCGTCGAGGATAAAAAAATTACCGGCTATAGGATCACCATTCCCCGCACCAAAACCGACATCCCAGCATTCGACCTGTTCGTCCTGGGTCTCGCGGAAACAGTCGTACCTGACGGCAGTAAACCCGAGACCAAGCAAGCGCTCAATCTCACGCTGCTGGCGCGAAAGGCAGATTCGGCAAATGAATACCAACCGCACGTCTATGCTCTTTTTTTTGCCACTGTCGATCACTTGCATGTCGCAGCCGATGGCCGACAAGTGCTTCTCTATGCCATCAACAGGCGCCTATCGCGCCTCAGGTACCTTTTCGCCCAGTCGAATTGCCCGTTGCGAGCCATTATCAAACCGTCCGGGCCGAGGTTCATTGAAAGAGAGATCAAATGCCGCATTGAAGGCACAAATTCCGATTTGCTCGCGCAGAATCGCTTCTCAACCGATGGCCGGGATGTCGTCATGGCCAAGAATTTTGTTATTCCGGCGAAGCAACAGAACAGTGCGGGCGGTTGGAATTACAATCGACTGCTGTCGATCTATGCGAGCGACCTGTTTCTAATGCAATACTCGTGGCCGGCCAAGGCAAAAAATGAAGAGGTTGGCCCATTTTCGATCGAGTCTTTGCCAAGCGCGCTCCCAAGCCGAATCACACGCTTTGATGTGACCAACTATCAAACTCGAAAAGCATTTACGGACGCGTTCGCAGGCCTGTTCAATGGTCAGCAAACACGGGTTGCCAAATTTGGCGAGGAGACGTACTTCAAATTGCTCGGGGCTCCCAACGTTCGATCGACGCAACAAATTATCAGTGAGTTTAATGTGCTTAAGGGCACTCGCTTCTGCATTGCTCGGATCGAAGCGCAGGCGAATCACATAAGAAAGTCTCAACTCGATATCGTCACTCATATTGGTAGACGGTCGTCAGACAAAGTAGATGACTTAAATTCACTACCCTGTGACGAGCCCATAGCGAGACCACGAAACGAAACAGGCTAACAAGCGGAGAATTATCGGCATGACAGGCAATTCAAATGGCTTCATGAGTCTCGCGATGGCGATACTACTGGTCGGTTGTGACTTGACGAAGGATAAGGCAGCAGACCCGGGTGGAGATGGATTCGGCGTAGCTGATGTGCCCGACGCGATCGAAATTGTCGAAGTGCCGCCAACCGGCGTCTATCTCGGCTGGGGCTGGAACAAGCCGGATCATGAGCCCATCCCGACCATCTGCGTACAATTTGTTGAAGGGGAGGAACCGGCGCAAACACGTTTCATGACGATGAGTGAGGTTTCCGACTCGTTCGAGATGATGCAGTCTCTCGGCGTCTCAGCAGAAGCTTCAGTGAAGGCTTTCGGCGTCAAAGCCGACGGCAAGGCGTCGTTCGCCAAATCCATGAACATTACGGGATCGTCCAGCACTTTCGTCATGAATGCAGAAGTGCATAACGGCGTGCGCTATGCGGCTCCAGCGCCTTCTGTCGATGGCAAGCTAGGTGCGCGTGGTGGGCTGGAGGGTGCGATCCGTTTGACGCCAGAGGCGGAACGACTGGCTTCCAAGAGCGACCGCTCCGACTTCGTCCGCATGTGCGGCACCGGGTTCGTCTCGGCCATTTACAGCGGCGCTCGTTTGACTGCGGTCCTTACGACGCAGACCGAAAGTAAATCGGAACAAGAGAAGCTCGCTGTTCAGATGACCGGCAGCGGCTGGGGTCAAGAATTCAGTGCCAGTGTAAATAACGAGACTGGCAGCGAAATAAAGATGGAAAGTTTCGATCTGACGCTCTTTCAAACGGGCGGTCGTGGTGATGCGATACCGAGTACCAAGGAGGATTTGCAGCGTAAACTTGAAACAATCTCCTACGAAGCCTACGAAGCACCGAAAGACTTCGATATCGCGATAACGCCATACGAGCTGCTGGCGAATTGGCCAAAGAAGGGGCTCGAAACGCGGGACAGTGAATACGACGAGTTGGCGAGTTATTGGGGTGCCTACAACACTTTGTATGACGAGATTCAGGCCATCCTCGAGGCACCTGACGAATTCGCATCAGTGACGCTCGACAACAGCGGCTGCGTTGTTGTTACTAACGATAGGGCCGAGGCAAAGCCGGTGGACGCGCAGAAATTGCAGGCTATGGTCGATCGCTATCCGAATCTACGGGATTGGCGAGAAGCGCTTGCTATGAGCATGGTCGGCAAAGCCGAGATCGAGAAGTACTTTGATGACAGTCAGATTTTTTACAACACCATCCGTGAGGTGGCCGCAAGCTATGATCCTGGCACTCAGGATGCGGACCGTGCGGGAAACCTGCTTGCCTTACGCGACGCGCAGGATGAAATTATTGCCAGCCTGAAGACAATGGAAGACGTCGCACGTGAGTGTATTTCGAAAAGCGACGCCTGCAACTTCAAGGCAGAAGACTATCGCAGCCCCTACGCGTATCGTTTACAACTACTGCCACCGAATGGATTCGTGCAAACAGGTGATGGCGTGGTTGAACTATTCGTCGAAGATACAGCGAAGCGTCGCTGCTCGATATCTCCAAACAATACGGCATGTATCTCCAACGCCGAGATTGCTGATTGGCGTGCCAAGATTGGCCTTACGGCAGTTCACAAAGCTAACGACGAAGGCCGTTATCTAGAGCTACTCGAAATCTCGAAACTGGAAGAATATACGGCGCGACCATTGTGCGGCGACGGTACCCTTGGCAGCCCTTTACTTAGTGTGGAAAGCGGGCAAGAGATCATTTGGGCGAACTTAGAGGAACTTGAGCGCCGGGCGGATCTCGCAGCAGAAATTCCCGACATCGATCCCGAAGAATTACAACTCTAATTAAACGCCTACTATCTGTCTTGCCATGCTTCTGCACCGGCGTCAGAACTCGGCAGACGTTTGGATGTGTCTCGCGCGGTACTGGCTGACGCTTATGTTTGTTGTGCCTCGCAGGAATATGCAGGAACAGCAAATCGATCGGGTCACAGTTACGGAAGCTTGAGCTTGCTCTTCAAACGGCGCAACTGCGGTTGCGCCGCCGCCTCGGCGAACAATGGATCGGAGTACAACAGTAGAATGTGCCAGTCACGGTCTGCAATGCACTGTGCAAATTCGGCGGCTGCTTCGTCATATCGACGCAACCCCGTGTAAACAACAGCGCGAGCGATCGCCGGGGCGGCATCGCCCTGAGCCAGGATGTCCTTCAGAACCGCCTCGGCGTCCCCGGCTCGGCCGGCAAGGCCGAGGCACATACCGTAGGCACCAACAAAGTCGGGGCGCCCTGATTCCATAGCCCGTTGCAGCGATGCGACCGCCAGATCCGCCTCGCCGTTCGTCATGCGAATCATTCCCGAGAAAAGATGGGCAAACGCAAAGTTTGAATCGAACTCCAAAGTCCGACCGATCTGTCGGATCGCCAGCTCTATCTCGCCGGCCATGTAGTAGGCCTGCGCGAGCAACGTGTTCACCCACGGAGAAACAGGGTCAATGCGCAGCGCGCGTTCAGCCTGTTCGATGCCGCGCTGCGATTTTCCGACGAGAGCACAGTAGTCCGAATAAGCGATGCGCAGTTCCGCGTTTCCGGGATGCAGACGGATAGCGTCCTCGAATATTTTTTCGGCACGCGCCCAGTCCCAATCGTATTGCCACGCGACCCGTCCCAAAACGTTCATTGCATTCGCCAGCCCTGGCTGCAATGCAAGCGCGCGCGTAGCGGCGCGCTGCGCCGCCTGAAAGTGGTCCGCCACATCGACACCCATCGTGCCGAGATGATCGCGGCACTCGGCGATTCCCGCCCAGGCAGGCCCGTAGGCCGGATCGATATCCAGTGCGGCTTCGAAGCGTTTCGCTGCCCGTTCCGCGTCCGCCGGCGTTGCGCGGCCTAGAAAAAAACGGCCTTCGAGGTAGGCCGAATAGGCGTCGCTTTTCGTGGCCGGCGTAGCTGGCCCCGACAGGGTGAGCTGCGGCGCCAGCGCGGCGACGATCTTTTCGCAGATGGCATCCTGCATGGCGAAGATCTCGCCGGCCGGCACGTCAATGATCTCGGACCAATATGGAGTTTCATTTGTGCTG
>JBCAZN010000263.1:0-4461 GCA_038533035.1 Pseudomonadota bacterium | reverse complement strand
CACTGAAGTTGATGCCTTCGTGCGCAACTTTGGCGATTGACTCGAGTACGCGATAGTCCTTGCCCTCGACAAGGTTGCTTGCCAGTGCGGCCTCGGCGCTGCCAGGTGCTTTACCAAGCGGCTTCATTAGTTCGACGACGCGGCCGAGACCAGACCACTCTTCGCCTGCAATTACCGTTTTGTTCGGCGTCCAACGAGCCGGATCGAATGCCGCGTAGTCATTTGACCAGTCGCCGTTTGCGCCGCCGAGGTCACCCGCAAAAAGTAGCTGAGTTTCGTCCTTTTTCGTGTCGTAGCGTGAAATACCGGCACCGACTGGCGTCTCGTGCGGGATGAAAATGTAGCGACCTTTCGGGTCGTAAGCGAGCATGTCAAACATCGACGAGACATTGCCTGCGGGAATGCGCTGGATCGTCTGATTAACGTCGGCCTCAACTTCTGCCATGCTCATCAAATTGGTCTGACTGATGCCTGCAGGTGTCTGCCAAGGCGAGGAAAGCTCGTTAAGGTGATTTACCGGAGCGACGGAAGTGGATTGAGTAAGTGGGTTGAAGTATGGCTCTGTGCCTGCAAGCGCTGCCGTCGCAACGACGAGCGACGATACAACAGCGCCAATTCTGGCTGTCTGTTTCATTTTGTCTTTCTCCCTGACTAACGACGTGAGTTCGTGTTTGTTCTCGGCCGGTCAAATGACCGGCCGGGATTGCAGGAAGAAGACTAACTAGCGATTTTGAAACATCGGCGTCTGTACGGTTTCAAGTCTCTGACGGTTTGGTAACCGCAGCAAGTCGGCTGTGTTAGCGGCTGGTTTCAACGTTACGGTGATGCCGCCACCTTATTTTCGATCTCGTTACTTTCCCTCCAGTCGAGGCGTATATCCCATTGAAAAAACAAGTTCGCGGGCAAGGTTGGTGCAGTTTCGTTGTCGATATGTTCATAAACATTTGCGGGTGGCTCCACGGTTGCGTCGCGACCATAGATAAAATCCTGTTCTGCGACGATTGCGCGATAGGCCTTGTTTAGTTCGAGTGCGCGGGCTGGCGACGGTGTGATTAGCTCATAGACATCCGATGCTGCTGTGATTCTCTCCAGATCCGCAGTCCCGTCCTCATTGAACCAGCGTGCTTGCATTTCCGGGTTGCTGCGAAACTCGCCGCCGCCACCGATGCGTTGCAGATAAGTTGCGATTTCACCCAGCGTTTCGCCCTTATTCGGCGCGTCGGGCATTCCGCGCAGGTCGATGTATCCCCACCCCGCAGCACCATCCACTTTGCGCGGAAAGCTGAAAGTCTTGTCGATCGTCGAACCGACAGAGGTATGGCACCCCATGCAGAACAGGTTTTCCTCGTAGGTCACCGCGCGCAGATCGCCGCGTCGGTCTTCAATGAAGCCGTGAATAGCCCAGCCAAAGCCGTTGTCCATGCCATGATCACCGAGGAACTGGTACTGCGGCAACTGACCGATTTCTTTCGCGTACCCCTCCAGCTGATAGCCGCGGTGGTACACCGCCTTTCGGTAGGCAACCGCCTTTTTCATGTAGCGCACCTCTTTCAAGCGCGTCGACGGAATAATGTTGCCGTTCTCGTCGAGGCCGACATAACGAACGGTGTGCAAAAACTCGGTGCCTTCCGGGTAAAGATAAGAATCGGAGAATGCCTCAGACGCAGCGCCGACGTAGCCGTCAACGCGTGTGATTTCGGTTACGATATCCAGCGAGCCGTCTTGATTCAGGTCAACACCGATCAGCGATTCGTCAACCGGTAGGCTGGTAATTCGCTCGTAACCTTTTACCTGCGCCTCAACGATCGCGAGATTTGCACGGTATACGTCGATAGATCGTTCACCGCCCGTGTTTCTGCGGAACGCTTCTGGCAGACGAATCATTACGTCATCGGTGGAACCGTTGGTCGGCCAAAATGTGCTGGGAAGCGGTTTGTAGTTGAAGGCCACCCAGTCACTGTCATCGAGTGCAAATCCGTTCGCGTCAAACGCCTCAGCGCCGAGGTGTAGATTTTCGAGGTCCGGTACCCAACCTTCGAAACCGTCTTCGACGAGACGGCTGGGGAGATCGCTGTAGTTATCGTCGTCAATCCAGTCCAGGATTTCCGCGTCGCTGATCGCGGCGACGAATTCACTCCTGTCTTCGAACAAGTTCGCCCAATGATTTTTCATGCCGACGTCGCTAAAGCTGTACGCAACCTGCAGCGCCCCATCATTCATTACGTTCTCGCGACCGGGCGATTCGTTCTGGTGGCATACGTAACATGGATTAAACATTCCCTCCGTTTGGGTGTAACACTGCGGCGGGATAATGGCCTCGTAGTTTGAGACTGTGTGCACCGGGTGGTACTCCGAAAGCGGTCGCGGAACGGCCGTTGTGGAGGTTTTCAGGTAGTCGATAACCTGCTGGTAAAGTGCCATGTCGTCATTGGGTGCCGCTGTAGCCGCAAGCGCTAGTGAACTAGCGAGGCCGACAGCGATAGTTGTTTTGTTCAATAACATGTTGGCGTCTCCTCAGATCGGAATTAGCGAGGGACGGGACGCTAGCAACGGAGTGTTACTCAGCCATGACCAGAATATTTCTCTTTCTCGTTTGTGCCGCTGCGTTGCTCACAAGCGGTTGGTATTTCACGAGTTCCTCAACAGAGGAAAATTCTCAAACATTGCAAATCGATTCGGAAGTCTTAGATGAATCGGTACTACAAGGCGACACTGTCTCATCGATACCAGGCATAGGATCGATGGAATTGCCGCTTTTTCTTCATGGGACTGTAAATACGGGCAACTCGGATACTTCCGTTGCCATGATCTCGTCTGACAACAATGAAAAGATTGTCACTTACCACGTTGGTGATGAACTTCCCGGTGGTGGAATGCTGTATCTAATCGACAGCCGTTCAGTTCAAGTACTAACAGACACAGCCATCATCGAAATTCAGCTGGGTTCACCGCCGGGGTCAGTACAACTTGCCACACAGGAGATCAGCGTCAAGGACTCCGGTATCGCCAATGCGATTGAAAACATGCTTGCACATGATGTAGAGCAGCGTGTTCCGGAAGTGCCTGACCATGAGGTGTTTGAACAACCAAAATACCTCACTCCCGAAGAGGAAGCGCAACGCAGATACCTTGACCAGATGACGGAAGTTGCACTGGACGACTAAAGCGAATTTCCGTGACAAAAGGTTCACGAGAATGTCATGCGTAGACAAGACAATGCTCGCGACTTGCCACTGCGGGGAATTGCGGTATGCGAGCTATGCTTGTTGCAGCATTGCTGGTTATTCTGCTCGCTTCTGTCGGACATGCCGGTCCGGCTCAACCTCAGCTCGACAGTTTATCTCTGCCCGAAGCATTAAAGGCAATAAACGAATCGGGCGTTCATCGACTGCCGGAACTTAGTGCCGATGAGCTCCAGGCGCTCAAACTTGGGAAAACGGTCACACTCATTCAGCGTTCGACGCGCGAAGAGATCGAAGCATTTGGTGTGTATGGAATGCAAGTCGTCAATGCGCCTCGAGTCTTGGTTTGGACGGCGCTACTGGGTGGCAACCGCGAACTCGATCCGCGCTATTCGAGGTCGACCCTTTTGCGCGATGAGAGAGGCGGATACACGCGGTACCAGCATGTAAACCTGCCGTGGCCCGTAAGAGATCGGCACTGGGTCATCTACAGCCGCAAGAATACCGAAGTGGCCGAACACACCGACGGCAGCGTCTGGCAACATCACTGGAGCCTTATCGACGGCGTCGATGAAACGATTCAATCCTCGATTGGAAAGTACCCGGAAATTACGAATCGGCGCTATAAGTCGGCCGTCATTCTTAACTCTAATGCGGGTGCCTGGAGCACCGTTGCTTTGGACGCGGATCGCACGCTGGTTACCGCGTGGTTCGACTTTGACCTCGGTGGACTGTTTCCTGCCGGCATCGTGCGGTCCGTAAGTCGCAAGTCACTCCGCAAAGCTTTGCTCGAAATTGAATCAAGAAGCCTGATTGTCCACGAAACGTACGAGGACGGACCCACAATCCATGACGGTTTCGGGATTGCAATTTCACAACAGCAACTGGTTCACGCTCTGCGGAAAAAAAGAGACGAATCCCGATCTATGGGACAGCACCTCGAAGGTGTCACCTCGAGCTTGATCATGCCCGCCTTGTGGAAACCAATGCAAAAGTCCATTGGTTTCATGCTGACATCGAACTGTGACCATCCCGTAATGAGGCTGTAACCGGCGACCGGTCAACTATACGTTTCGATGCTGGCGTGGAATCCTATGATCTTCCTGTACTTAATCATCTTCGTCGCGACAGTGACCGCAATTATCGTATTCCTGCACTGGTACAGCTACCAGCATCTCAAGCGGGCAATCGTCGGTCGTCGGCAATGGGACCTCAATATCTGCTGCGGCAACACCGACGGCGGCGGTGTCAATGCTGACATTGTGCAGCACAAAGAGCA
>JBCAZN010000262.1:0-4461 GCA_038533035.1 Pseudomonadota bacterium | reverse complement strand
CAGTTTCTTGTCAAGGGCGGAGAGCGGTTCGTCCATCAACAGAATGCGTGGCTCGAACACGATTGCTCGGGCGAGGGCCACGCGCTGTTTCTGTCCGCCGGACAGCGTAACGCCGCGCTCGCCAACCAGGGTCTGTAGCTGCTCGGGAAACTCCTCGATCGTGGTCTTGAGGTCCGCTGAGCTGACGGCATCCCAGATCTTATCCACCGGGCGACTCGGGTCGTCGTAGGTCACGTTGTCTTGCAGCGGTTCGCCGAACAGGAAGGGGGCTTGCGGGACCAGCGCGACCTGCGCGCGCAACTGCGAGAGTGGGTAGGCGGCGACGTCGTGGTCATCGATTCGAATGCGGCCGGGCTCAGGATCGATAAGTCGCACGATTTGCTTCAGCAAGGTCGTTTTGCCGGCGCCGACGCGGCCCATGACGGCGATGGTTTCGCCGGGCTCGATGTCGAGTGAAATATCGTCGAGGACCAGGCGTTCGGTACCCGGATACCGATAGCTCAATTCCCGAATACTGATCTTGCCGGCAATGTGCTCGGGCGTCGTACCGTCGGGCGCGTCGCTGATCTCGGGTTCAAGATCAAATATTTCAAACAGGCGCTTGCTCGCCACGGATGCGCGTTGAAACAGGTTAATGATGAAACCGGCGACGGCAAACGGCTTTGTCACCATGTTTACGTACATGAAGAATGCAACGAAGCTGCCTACAAGCAGTTCGCCATTGATAACCTGGTAGCCGCCGTAACCAAGAATGGTCAGGCTGCAGACCGCCGCCAGGGTCGGCATCCAGGCGCCCATCAGGGAGTTCACGCGGCCTTGTTCGTAGAAGGCATCCGCGTAATGCTGGTTGGTCTGGCTGAAGCGCTCGATCTCGCGCTCTTCCTGCACCATCGCCTGGATCGTCCGGATGCCCGAGAGATTTTCCTGCACGTGTGCACCGAGGTCCGAGAGACGGTCCTGCACGGCCTGCGAGGCAACTTCCATTTGTTTGGTAGCGCGCAGCGTATACCAGAACACGAAAGGCAGCGGCGGTAACAGCAAGAGTGTCAGGCTTGGCGAAAGGTAAATCATGAAAGCAAAGCCGAACACTGTTGCGTAAACCAGGATCACGAACAGAATCGTGCCCATCGCAACCAGGCGCTGAATCAGCGCGATGTCGGCGATCGCGCGCGTCATCATGTCGCCGATCGTGTGCGTGGAGAAGAAGTTCTGGCCCTGCTTCTGCAAGGCGTCATACAGACGCTGACGCAAGTCGAACGCAACGAAAAGACCGGCGCGCCGCACGTTGTAACGCGCGAACGTCACGACGCCAAATCGAATCGCCACCGCAGCGACGATGCCCGCGACAGGGGCCACGACATCATGATTGCCTACCCACAGCCGATTGATTGAGACCGCCGTCAAAAACGGTACGAGGGCTTCGAAAAATCGCGCGACACCAAACGCGATGACGCCAATGATCAGTCGGGACCGATACGGTCGGACAAAATGGCGAACTCGCCAGATCGGGGAGGGCATGCTACGGCGCGGCGGGCGTCACCCGTGTTCCGGTGACTCGAAAATCGTACTCGAATTCCGCTGGCGTGCCGCTACTTAAGGCGCCGACGAAGCTATCGTCGCGAAACTTCAGCCATGCGGTCATTGTGCCGGGTCCCTGTTGGCCTTCTTTGACAATCCATTTGTAGTGCGATGGCGGCGTGTCGTGCTCGAGGATGAGTATATTGTCGTCAAACTCTATTCGTTTGACGGCTAGCTCGCCATCCCTGGCATCGACAAGCGTCGCGGACAACACGCCATCATCCACGAATATTTCGAGTTTACTCGGCACGACGTAGCCGTATACGTTGGTAACGAGGTCCCACTCGCCGGCCAGGACCGACAGGTCGACCGGTTGTGGTTGCACGCCCGGATAGTCGCGCCAGATCCAGCGCAGCGTGTCGGGGAAGATGGCACCGCCATGCGCGAGCGTGTGCCCGCCCGAGCCCATCTCAAACTTATAGTCATAGCGCGCGAACATCAGCGCCGATTCCATGGCCATGTTGGCCAGCGTCCAGTTGCCCTCGAAGATATTGAGGTCGTTCATGCCGTCCTGCAGGAAAACGCGGATGGGTTTCGGGTTGCCGCGTGTCTTGCGGATCATGTAGGGGTATTCGGAGCCACCCCGGAGTCGCGTGTAACTGCCGATGTGACTGATGACTTTCGAAAAGTAGTCAGGTCGATGCCAGCCGACGGTAAATGACACCAGGCCGCCGTCACTCATGCCCGCGATTGCGCGGCCCGACGCGTCGTCCACCAGTTTGTAGTCTTTCTCCACCTCGGGGAGGATTTCTTCGATAACGAATCGCGCGTAGGTGTCGTTGATCGGGACGTATTGCGTTTCGCGCATGTCCCAGGGCTGCTCTTTCTTCGAGGGGTTGATGAACACGCCGATGGTCACGGGCATCTCGCCGGCGTGAATCAGATTGTCCATGACGGTCGCGGCGCGTACCTCTCCCTCAGATTCGACGTACGCCTGGCCGTCCTGAAATACGATGACAGAAGCGGGCTTTTCATCCGAGTACTGTGCAGGGACATATACCCAGTAGTCCGTTTCCGTGCCCGGATAAATCTCGCTATTGATCCACTGATGTTGGCTGACTGTGCCTTGCGGAACGCCTGCCTGAGGCATCGAGTCTTGTCCGAGCGCGTAGTCGTCAGCGGATCCCATAAGCGGAATTCCCAGGGCAATCAGGAGTGGAATTGCAATTCGCATCATTACTCGCTAATTCTAACAACGTCGGATTCGCTCAGAGGCTCAGCGCGTGTTGCATTCACCCAAAACTGTGGTGTCGGGATTCTCGTTACCGCTACTTGTAGCAATAACGAGTGTGGCGTTTGCCGATGAATCTCAAGATTACCCGGATCAGGTGTTTTGGGGCGATACGCACGTGCACACCTACCTGTCACAGGATGCCTACATTGGCGGTGCTCGAGTCACTCCGGACCAGGCATATCGATTCGCGAAAGGAGAGGTCGTAACAAGCAGTGGCGGGCAGGGTGCGCAACTGCAACGGCCGCTGGATTTTCTGATGATTTCGGATCATGCGGAGAATCTCGGGATTATTCCCATGCTTGCTGCCGGTAGTGTTGAGATACCCGACAGCGCGGCCCGGCGGCGATGGGAGGCGGGTATTTCTACGTTGCCCGAAGACGACGATGTCGCTAACGCTGCGACGCTGGATGAGTATTTGCGCATGACCGTCGCAAGGATCCAGCAGCGACCGGCCGGAAAAGCAGATTTCGAACTCGACGAGTCAGTGATTCGCAACGTTTGGCGGGACCTCGTCGCCGATGCCGAGCGACACTACGATCCGGGGACGTTTACAACGTTCGTTGGCTTCGAATGGACAGCGGTGGACGGCGATTCAAAGCCAAACATGATTCACCGCAACGTCCTGTTCGCGGACGGTCCCGAGTCGACCACTCAGGTCGTGCCGTTTTCTCAGTTTGACAGCAACGACGTCGAGGATCTTTGGGGATATCTGCAAGCCTATGAAGAGCGAACGGGCGGCAGCGTTCTCGCAATCCCGCACAACGCAAACCTTAGTGGCGGCAAGTCGTTCGCACTGCGGAGGCAAACCGGTGCTGCATTTACCAAGACCTACGCCGAGACGCGTGCGCGCTGGGAACCCATCGTCGAAGTTACGCAACTCAAAGGTGATGGTGAAACTCATCCGTTGCTATCACCTGACGACGAGTTTGCGGATTTTGAAACCTGGCCACCGCCTCCGGGCGATAATCTGGTCGTGGCAGCACTCGAAGCGGCGGACAAAAGCGTCAAGGAAAAGTCAAACAAGGGAAAGTCTAAGAAGAAAGGTTCGAGCGCGGGCAACGAGCGCACGTCTTACGCTCGTTCCGTGCTACAGCTGGGCCTCAAGCAATTCGACGAACTCGGCGCTAATCCATTCAAGTTCGGCATGATCGGCAGTACCGATTCGCACAGTGGTTTGGCGGGCGCTGAAGAACAAACCTATTGGGCCGGCAGTGAACCAGGCCGATATCGGGTATTGATTGACTGGTTTGATAACAGCGCCGGCTACGCGGCCGTCTGGGCAACAGAGAATACGCGTGAATCGCTATTCGCCGCGATGAAACGGCGTGAAGTGTACGCCACAACCGGACCGCGCATGGTGGTGCGCTTTTTCGGTGGTTGGGATTTTTCATCAGGTGATGCTGATCGTTCGGACGCCGTGGCAAATGCCTATGTGCGAGGAGTGCCCATGGGCGGCGACCTGACGGCAGGACCGAAGGGCAAGAGTCCCTGTTTCGTCATTTCCGCCGCCAGGGATCCAAAGGGCGCAAACCTCGAACGCGTCCAGGTGATCAAAGGCTGGCAAGACGGCGAGGGCAAACTGCACGAAAAGGTGTTTGATGTGGCGTTAACGGCGAACAGGGCCGTGGGTGACAAGCAGCTGGCGACCG
>JBCAZN010000261.1:0-4471 GCA_038533035.1 Pseudomonadota bacterium | reverse complement strand
CGAGAATCGCGGATTTCGTTGGTGATCTACTCAAACACCGCAAGACGTCGCGCGGGAAGAAAGCCGCCTAAATGGTCAGAAGGTCTCAGCGGCGGGATCCAGAGAAGCTACGAAAAGAACTTGTCGATTTGCTGGAGGACTTTGAGTCCCGGCTGAGGGAAGACGATCTCAGGGATAAAGTTCGAGCACTGATTCCTGCAAATTACACTCTTCGAGACTTGGGCAGCTCTCTCATCGAATCCGATGATGCCTCATCGGCCCGCGATCGGATCCTCGCTTATTTTCGAAAGTTTCCTAGAACATTGATCCATGGCGACGAGTTAATGGTGGTTGCGGGAATCTCCGAGTATGCACGTCGAATCCGCGAACTAAGGGTTGAATTTGGCTGGCCCATTTTTGGCGGCAAGAGCCTTATAGATCTTCTTGATGAAGACGACCAGGACTCACTTGGATTCGATCGGGATTTACTCAAACCTGACGACTACTTCTTGCTAGAAGATACCCAAGATCGAGATGCGGCGTTTCGATGGAAGTTAGCTAATGACATTCGAAAGAGCCCGTTGTCAGTCAAAGACAAAATACTAGACTTCTTGCGACGAAACGTCGGCCAGCGAGTTACCGGTGAGGAACTGAAGTACTTGGCAAAGGACAAGTCTGAGTGGGCGCGGAGAGTGCGTGAGCTACGAACTGAGGATGGATGGCCGGTAATGACAAGGGTATCGGGTGTTCGAGAGTTGCCTGTCGGTGTCTACATTCTCGAACAAGATCGACAAGCACCGAAACACGACCGGAACATCCCAGATCCAGTTCGCGTCGAGGTCTTGGAGCGAGACGGATTCGCCTGCCGGATCTGCGGTTGGTCTCGCTCAAACGCTAACCCTGATGACAGAACCAGAAACCTATTGGAGCTACATCATATCGATCAACATGCACATGGCGGCGAGAACGTCGCTGAAAACCTCATTACTCTATGTAACGTTCACCACGATGAGGTTCATAGGGGTGGAATTGGCGCGGAGGAACTGCAGTCGTTGGTTGTCGCAAAGACCTAGACATCTCCCAGATACGCAGCCGCCAATGAAAATGCCCGACAAGTTTAGTCCCGAACATCGCAGCGACATAATGAGTCGTATAGGGCAGAAAGATACGAAACCTGAACTTCTAGTTCGGAGCTATCTTCACCGACGAGGGTTTAGATTTCGCGTCAGTAAGCGAGGAATTCCAGGGACACCAGATTTATGGCTCAAGAAGTACAACGCTGCAATTTTCGTACATGGTTGCTTTTGGCACAGACATAAGGGTTGCAAGCGAGCGTCCATTCCCACGCAGAATAGGGAGAAATGGCTTGCTAAATTTGCCAAGAATGTTGAGAGGGACGCTTCTGTCAATGAAGAACTCTTCTACCTAGGAATTCGCGTGCTTGTTATCTGGGACTGTGCTCTAAGAACAGCGGACTCCCGCAGCACAAACCTGTCTCGCGCCGTATCCTGGATAAAATCTTCCGAACGCTACCTGGAAATCCCTTACTGTAGGTGAATTTTCGCTTGACACATTCGAACTACCTTACTAAAGGTTCTCTAGCTTATGGTCGAACTTGTGCGCTCAATTTGCAGTGATCGATCTGGTACATTTGATTCTATGAGTGGTCCAAGTACTGCAACCTGTCTCACTCAGAGAGATGACACAGTATCCGTTTCGAGGAACTGACCAATGCTGACAGATGACCAGGTAGCCCAAGTTCAACGAGGAATGGCTCGAGGTAAGTACAACCTCTTGATCGGCGCGGGCGTGTCTCGAGACTCAATGACTGGCGCAGGAACTGGAGTTATAGGCGCTGAAGAGCTCCGAATACGATTGTGCGACCTCAAGGGCCTCAATGCCGGTTCAAGTCTATCTCGTGCAGCGAGTTACCTGAGTGCCAAAGAGGTCGCCGAACACCTAACTGCGCCTTTCAGGAATTGCAAGCCTGGGCCTACCGTGCTTTCGATTACGGATTGGGTTTGGTCTCAGATATTTACCCTTAATATCGACGACGCTCTCGAAAACGCGTATCGAGAATCGGCGGGAACGCGGCGCCAGTATGCTATTCCGATAAATTATTCAAGGCCTTACGAGACTTTCCGTCAACTCAATGGCGTGCCAATAATCCACCTTCATGGTTTTGTTCAGGAGCCCGACACACAGTACGTGTTTTCAACCAAAGACTACGGGAAAGCCTTGGGGGATCTGTGCGCGTGGATGCACGTGCTTTCGCAGTTGATTGAAACTGAGCCATTTATTATATCTGGCACTAGCTTAACCGAACCCGACCTAGAGTTTTATCTGAGCAAAAGAGCCGCGGGAGCGAAACTCAGAGCTCGTGGCCCTTCTTTCCTAATCGAGCCCTATCCAGACGCCGGGACCGAACTCGATTGTGAGCGATTTGGCTTGACTCTCGTCGAGTCAAATCTGTCAGATTTTCTTTCTTATCTGAAGGAAGAGATTGGGGAATCACCTGATGTATCTGAGATTGTGACTCCTTCAAGCAAGCTGGAGTACCGAAAAGCACCTGACACCTTTACGGAGGTGGCTTTCTATTCAGATTTTGATCTTGTATCTGAAAAAATATCTGGTTCGCCTGAACCGGATTCAGACCATTCGTTCTTTTTCGGCCGTCCGCCGACCTGGTCCAATATCGTCAACAAAGTTGATGTGATTCTAAAAGAGCAACTGCGACTCAAAGATCCCGCCTACGATTGGTATGCCAAGCCAATATCGTCGCGAATTTTGGTCGGAATTGGACAGCCCGGCGCAGGAAAAACGACAACCCTGAAGAGGGTGGCCGCGGAGCTGAGCGATGAGTTTGACAACGTATTCTATCTCAAGTCACAAGACGGTTTAGATACTCAGTCCGACATCGCCTTTTTGGACTCACTGGAGAAACCAAGCATCCTCTGTGTTGACAACATTGCGGAGAGAGCCGACAACATACAAGCGATATTGGATGGGTTGAGCGATACGACCAAAATCCTAGTCGTGGGCGTCGAGCGTAACTATCGGCAACGGCACTTGGAGTCCGTATTTGACGACGGGCAAATGGACCTTGTCAGACTCGGTTTTTGGACACGCGAAGAACGACTTAGATTGATAGAGTCCTTTCAAACCGCTGGCCTTGTCGGACAGGAAGAAGCACTCAAGTCTCCACTCTCATATGTAAAGGTCATTGAGAAAGCTCCAGCCGCCGAAGCAGTATGCATGATACTAAATGACTTCAGGCCGCTTAGAAACATCGTTGCGTCTCTTTGGGGGGATTCAAACAGTGATCAGCGTACAGCATATCTGGTAGCCGCTCTCGCGCATTTTTGCCAGCCGCAAGGAGTCCGATTCGCGATTGCCTCTGCAGCAGCCAAACATGATGACATTACTCGCCTAGTAGGCGACAGCGAGTCGCCGTTGCCATTGACAGAGCATGCAGATGACCATGCTTTTATTCTTCCTCTTAATGCCGTAGTCGCCTCCCGCTTGGTTGAGATGACTGGAAAGGAAATGACCCATCGGTTGCTCGATGCATTTATCGGATTGGGTAAAGCGTTGGCTCCGTACGTAACTCGATTGACGATTGTTCAACAAACGGCAGAGGCAAGGCTTGCTGGGCGGCTTTTCAATGTTGAGGACATTGTCAGGCCATTGCTTGGCGATCAATGGGACACTTTTTTTGAGGAAGTTAAGCCCACGTGGAAATGGAACTCCCGGTACTGGGAACAGCGGGCGCTTGGGATGGCAGTTGTCGATTTACCCCTCGCCGTCCAATACGGAAGACATGCTTTAGCCATTGAGGACCACCCGTTCCCAAAAACCACACTAGCAAAGCTACTTTTCCAACAGGTTATCGAACAGCCTGGCCTCGCTGGCCCAACTGAATTCGATGAGGCGATGAACCTTTGCAGGGACGCGTTTCGTCTTGAGAAGGATGACGGACGTAAACCTTCGAAAGTTCCTTACTTTGTTTTTTTCGGTGGTGTCAAGTCTTATTTTGAAAGTGGTGGATGCTTATCTAGACGTCAGAGGTTGTTGGTGGACAAAGCGTGTAGTGACGCAACCACGACATTCCCGCGCGAGAACAGTTTTTTCGAATTCGCCGACTACTACAAGGCCAAGTTTGCGGATCGACAGTCGACTGATGAACGCGACCCTGCGTAATACGGAACTTCGCATAAGCGAGTTCTGTTGACCAAGGATTTAGAAGCGCAGGCCATAAAGTTCTTCGAGATCTTCCGCCAGGTTATGACGGATTGCGAGGATGCCCTTGATTGGGACGAGTCTCAGCCCGTGGAGATTGGAGTTCCCCTGACCTGACAGACACTTCTCCGGCGAATATCTATGGTTACTCATGCACTCCTCCTGGGGCTGATTCTAGCCGGAGAAGTGTCTGTCAGGTCAGGGGAACTCCAAAAGTGTTAACTATGTGTCCGGAATAAGGTGTAAACCATGT
>JBCAZN010000260.1:0-4487 GCA_038533035.1 Pseudomonadota bacterium | reverse complement strand
ACCAGCTTTAGAAACATCTTGCCCAAAGCCTTTAAACGTATTACAGCCAGTTAAAACAAAAGCAGTCATGATTGAAGCAACTAAGATTTTTTTCATCATCTTCTCCATTTGCACGTGCTGCTTGAGAAGACGATTGACGTCCTGGATCTGCTGGCCGGCGCCGGCGGCAATACGCTTCTTGCGCGATCCGTTGATGATTTTTGGAAAGCGCCGTTCACCCGGGGTCATCGAGTTAATAATTGCGATTTGCCGTTTGATCTTATGTTCGTTCGCATGGTCCTTAAGCGCGGCCGGATTGACATTCCCCGGCAACGGCAGTTTTTCGAGCAGCGAGGCCATGCCGCCCATATTCATCATCTGCTCAAGCTGGTCGCGCAGGTCGGACAGATCGAAGCCGCGCCCCTTCTTGAGTTTTTTCGCGAGCTTCTCGGTCTTGTCTTTCGAGACCTTTTGTTCGATCTCTTCAACCAGTGTCAGGACATCGCCCATACCGAGGATGCGCGATGCCATGCGGTCAGGGTGAAACGCCTCGAGCGCATCGGTTTTCTCACCAACACCCATAAAGCGAATGGGCTTGCCGGTCACTTCGCGAACCGACAGAGCAACACCGCCCTTGGCATCGCCGTCGGCCTTGGTCAGGACCACGCCCGTGAGCGGCAGGCTGTCGTCAAAGGCCTTCGCCGCGTTCACGGCATCCTGACCCGCCATGCTGTCGACGACGAACAATGTCTCGTGAGGCTGAGCGGCCTTATGCACGGCGACCACTTCGCTCATCATTTCGCCATCGACATGCAGTCGACCGGCCGTATCGACAATCAGGACATCGGCGTGCGAACGGCGCGCCTCATCGAGCGCCTTGTCCACGATCTTGACAGGCTTTTGTTTCGAATTGCTTTCGCAATGCAGCGCACCGACTTCGCCGGCGAGCGTCTGCAACTGCAGGATGGCCGCCGGCCTGTGTACGTCGACGCTGACAAGCATGACTTTCTTCTTGTCGTTCTCGATCAGTCGTCGCGCGAGTTTCGCTGCTGTCGTTGTCTTACCCGCGCCCTGCAATCCTGCCAGCAGGACGACAACAGGAGGCTGGGCACGCAGGTCGAGCGGTACGGACTCGGCGCCGAGGATCTCGACGAGTTCGGCATGGATGATCTTGACGAGGGCCTGGCCCGGCGTGAGGCTCTTGCCCACCTCTTCGCCGAGCGCCCGCACGCGCACGCGCTCGATGAATTGCTTGACGACCGGCAGGGCAACGTCGGCCTCGAGCAACGCGAGTCGGACCTGCCGCAGTGTGTCCTTGATATTGGATTCGGTAAGTCGGCCCTTGCCGGCAAGGCTGCGCGCGGCATCCGACAATCGACCTGTGAGGTTTTCGAACATGCGTGGATGATACGGTGCTGCCCCCCGCATTTCCAAAAAAACCTGGTGTCAGTGACCTGGTTTTCTGGATAGAAAACCAGGTCACTGACACCAGGTTTTTTTTAGACTCTGAGGATGGTGCCGCGCGACAGCATGCGGATGTTCTTGTCTGGCGCCGCTGCCCGCACCTGCTCGTAGATGCGGTCTTCTTCGCCCGGTTTCATTCCTGTCAGCCAGATATCTGGCTGGTGTTCCAGGCGCTTCAGGTCGTCGGTCAGCGATTTCGGCGTGTAGTGGCCCGCGGCGGCGGCGAGCTCCTCCATTTCATCGGGGAATGACACCTCGATGACCAGAACCCGTAGATCGTCACAGGCATTTAATACCGGCCAGAGCGTTTCATTGGTCTTCGTGTCGCCGCTGACTGCAAAAACGCCACCCGAATTTTGCACGGTATAGCCGAGCGACGGAATGCTGTGCATGACGTCAACTGCGTAGAAGTCCCTGCAGCCTATTGTCACCGTATCGCCGGGGCTGCAAACGCGATATCGCAGCATCGGATTATCGGCTGTCGGCAGCTTGCCAAAATCGGGCCAGATCGTGCCGTTGAACAAGTGATCCTGGATGGCTCGCAGCGTTTCTTCGCGTGCATAAACCGTCAACGGCTCTTTGACATTTTCATCAAAGATTCGATCGACCAGCATTGGCAAGCCGGCGACATGATCAAGATGTGCGTGCGTCAGGAATACGTGACGAATAGGGTCAAGCTCGTCGAGCGACAAATCACCGATGCCGGTGCCCGCATCAATCAATACGTCGTCGTCAACCAGCAACGCCGTCGTGCGTGCCCCTGCGCCGATGCCGCCGCTGCAACCTAGAATACGAATTCGCATCGCGAGGGTTCTCTTGTCCTGTGCCATGTGGGATGATCCGGGCTCACGAATTTAGGTTCTTGACCGTAGGGTTTCTGTGTCTGAAATCACAATTCTCCTGCTGTATGTCGCTGCAGCCGCCACGTTCGGTGCATCGCGACTGCCGCGGTTTGAGTCCTCGAGTCGCACGCTTTATTTCGCTGCATTCCTGCTCACCGCGATCGGCATTACCGTGCACAGCAACCAGGTCTATGGCCTGATTCTTACGCCCGCCGGATTCAACCTTTCCATTGGCCACGTGGTATCGCTGGTCGGCCTCGAGCTTGCGCTCATCGCCTTAATTGCGGCCCTCGAGCCAACGCTGCGCGGGATCAGTTCGGGACTGCTGCTGCTTGGCGCCGTAGCAGTCGCCATGACCGGCACGGGCGAACCGCAGGCTACTGAAGCGGCACTCGAATGGCAGGCACGCGCGCACATTTTGATCGCCCTCCTGTCCTACGGCCTCCTGATGGTCGGTGCCATCGTCGCGCTGTTTGCACTCATCCAGGAGCGCCGGCTGCGTCGCGGCAAACTGGCACCGGAGTCAAATGCCCTGTTTGCCCCGCTCGAGACTACAGAGCGATTGCTATTCGGGATTACGACTGCCGGATTCGCTGGCCTGGCCATCGCGATTACACTGGGTCTGACTTTCGTCGAAGACCTGTTCGCGCAACACCTCGTTCACAAGTCGACGCTCGCGATCCTGGCGCTCGTTGTTTTCGGCGTATTGCTGGTCGGCCGCTGGACCGCCGGCTGGCGCGGCGAACGGGCGGTAAAGCTGTATCTCGTCGGCTTTCTACTGTTGTTTCTCGCCTACTTCGGCAGTCGCTTTGTTCTCGAGCAGTTGAGCCGCAGCTGGAGTTGAGACCAGCGTTCTTGACAGCCTCATAACAGGCTGCTCAACTGGCGCTGTATTAATTGATTGCGAGGTGCCCTACTTTTGGGCGATGACATACCACTGGCGGGCCTATTAAGTCTGCTTGGCGTACTACTGCTGCTTTCCGCGTTCTTCTCTGGCTCGGAAACGGCACTCATGAGCCTCAATCGATACCAGCTTCGCCACAAGTCCCGTGAAGGTCACCGCGGAGCACAACTCGCTGAAAAACTGCTGCAGCGCCCCGATCGGCTGATCGGCCTTATCCTGTTGGGCAACAATGCCGTCAATATTTCGGCCTCTATGCTCGTCGGAGTCGTGTCCGTCCAGATGGGCGGAGAACTTGGCTTCGCAATTGGTTCTGCCGTTTTCACACTTCTTGTGCTGATATTCGCCGAGACAGCGCCGAAGACGCTGGCCGCACTGCGGCCGGAACGAGTGGCGTTTCCGGCAGCCTACATTTATTACCCGTTACTCAAACTGTTGTATCCGCTGGTATGGCTGATCAATGCCATGGCCAACGGCGTTTTATTTCTTTGTGGATTGAGACAGTCCGGCGATCATCAGCTGCAAGCGTTAACCCGTGAAGAACTTCGCACCGTTGTCTTCGAGGCAGGCGCGAGAATCTCAACCCGTTATCAGCAAATGCTGCTCAGTATTCTTGACCTAGGACAAGTCACCGTCGATGACGTCATGGTGCCGCACAACGAAATTATCGGCATCGACCTCGATGACAGCGTCGACGAAATACAATCGATAATCCGCAACAGCGAGCACACTCGTCTGCCGGTCTATCGTGACAGCATCGATCAGGTCGAAGGCGTATTGCACCTGCGACACCTCGCCAACATGGCGCAACTTGAGTTTAATAAAGCCAAGCTGGTCGACTTACTAACTGAGCCCTACTTCGTACCGGAAGGGACACCGCTCAGCACGCAGTTGATTCAGTTTCAGCGCCGCCGCGAACGCATCGCGCTGGTCGTCGACGAATATGGCGACATCCAGGGCATTGTCACACTCGAAGATATTCTTGAAGAAATCGTCGGCGAATTTACGACCGACCCGGCGGATGAAGATCCTGACGTCCGGCACGTTGGCGCGGAAACTTACCTCGTCGATGCGACGGCAAACATTCGCGAGCTCAATCGCTCACAGGACTGGGAACTGCCGACCGACGGGCCAAAAACACTCAACGGACTGATCGTAGAACTACTCGAAACCATTCCCAAGCCAACAACCTGCCTCAAGGTTGCCGGATACCCAATCGAAATCGTGGAGTCCGATGACAAGCGCATCCAGACGGTGCGCGTAGGGCCGCGCGTTCCGGAGCCTGTCGAACTCGACAGGCT
>JBCAZN010000259.1:0-4502 GCA_038533035.1 Pseudomonadota bacterium | reverse complement strand
AGAAGGATTAGTCAGCAACTTGCCCGTGAACAGTCCCGATTTCTATCCCACGTTACTGGAAATGGCGGGTCTTTCGCCGCTGCCAGACCAGCATGTCGACGGCGTGAGTTTTGCCGACGCGGTTAAAGGTGAAGCGCGGTCACCGAGATCATTATTCTGGCACTTCCCGCACTATTCCAACCACGGCCAGCAAAGCCCCGGCGGCGCGATCCGTTCAGGGCCCTACAAGCTGCTCGAATATTTCGAGAATGGAACTACGCAGTTATTTAACCTGGAAGACGATCCAGGCGAACAAACCGATCTTGTGAACAAGGAACCCGAGACAGCCAAGGCACTACTCGCGGAACTTCACGCCTGGCGTGAACGCGTGGGTGCTGCGATGCCAACCGAACGGTAGTGAGCGCTACCTCAACTGCGACTCGTAGGTCTCACTCGCTATCGGCTCCACATTGGTTTCGGGAAAATGCCGGGCGAGTTGGTTCATTACGTCGCGGTGTTCACTCGTAACGGAGCCAGCCGCTAAATTGGTCCACTCGTGGGGATCGACGTCGTGATCGTAAAGCTCCTCGGTGCCATCGTGGTAGCGGATATAGCGCCAGCGCTCCGAGCGTATCGAATGGTTCTGATAGCCGTAGGTGCTGAGCACCGGCCTCGACCAGGATCGATCAGGCTGTTTCAGCAATGGCACAAGCGACTCCCCATCCATCCCGTCCGGTGGAGCATTACCTATTAAATCAACCAGCGTCGGGTAGAGATCCAGCAAACTCACTGTGCGATCGCTGCGCGCATTTCGGGCGCTCACTCCCGGTGCAGAAATAACGAGCGTTGTTCTTAGTCCGTCCTCCCAGAGCGTGTGCTTGCGCCAGTGTTCCTTCTGCCCTAGATGCCAGCCATGGTCACCCCAGAGCACCACGATCGTATTGTCTGCATGTGGTGAATTTTCCAGTGCATCCAGAACTCTGCCAACCTGGGCGTCGGCAAAGGAGATTGATGCGAGATAACCCTGAACGGCTGCTTCCCATTGGTCGTACTTGAGGACATTGGCATGATCGCCCCCTGTAGCGGCAACGTCCCTGTCATGGGAAATCTCCAGCACCTCGCGCGCGAGCCGGAGGCCAAAAGGCGGAATGTCATCGAGATCATTGTCGATCACCTTTGGCAATACCACTGATTCTATCGGGTGCATCTCGAAATACTTTCGGGGCACTTGCCAATACAGATGCGGTTTGGATGTGCCATAGGCCAGAAAGAACGGTTTGTCATGCTCACGTCCAAGTTCGGCAATAATGTGGTCGGCATTTATGGCATCGTCCATCTCGCTATCGTCAATATCCAACGGCCCCCAGGGCGCCCACTTCCCTTCTGTTTGTTTTTTCTTTGATTTATATTTTTTGGCCTCGGCCGCCGTTTTCGCTTTTTTGTCTCGGGAATGGAACGTGTCCCAATAAGCCTCATCACCGGGGCCAAAATGGAAAATCTTGCCCGCACCAATGGCCGAGTAACCCTGCTGACGAAAAAATTGCGGGAGCGTGACAGCATCAGGCAGTTTGTCACTCAGCTTCTCGTAATTGCCGTAAACGCCGGAATGCGCGGGTGCGACGCCAGTGAGCAGACTGACCCGTGCGGGTTTGCACAAGGGTGCTGCAGCGTAGGCGCGAGTAAAGGTCACCCCCGCATTGGCTAGCCGATCAATGTTCGGTGTTTTGGTGCCGGGATGACCGTCGAGGTGACCAACCCAGTGGTTAAGGTCATCGACGGAAATAAATAAGACGTTGGGTCGGGAGTCCTGTTCCTGAGAACAGGACGATATTAGTAGTATCGAGAAGATGACGCCCAGACGCTTGATCATTAAGAAACTCGTATAATGAAACGACTTGCCCTTAGCGGATTATTATAACCAACGCGATCCAGACTCACTAGGATGCGGCGTATAAACGAGGAGCTTTCACGTCAATGAGTAACCGATGGTTGGACCAGGTTCAGGAAGACATCATCGATCCGGAGCGGCCGATCATCGATCCGCATCATCACCTGTGGAATGACAAAGACGGGTCCGACTACGAACTCGATAAACTCTGGGCGGACACGTCGTCCGGCCACAACATCCTCGGCACCGTATTTGTCGAATGCAGCACCAACTACCGCAAGGATGGCCCCGAGCCGTTACGCCCGGTCGGTGAAACGGAGTACGTTGCGGAGATGGCGGCGGAGTCGCGGCGCGGCAACTCGCCGGGCCAATCACCCATACTTGCTATCGTTGCGCATGCCAATCTAAAACTCGGCAGCGCCGTCACAGAAGTTTTCGACGCACATCGCGAAGCCGCTGCGGGGCTCTTGCGCGGCATTCGCCACTCGGTGGCCTACTACCCCGATCCGCCGGCGGTTGAACGCTACACCGGCCGCATTCGGCATCTGCTAATGGACGAGGACTTTCGGCAAGGCTTTGCGGAACTGGCGCCCGCCGGACTGAGTTTCGATGCCTGGCTGACGCACGAACAGATTCCGGAACTGACCGACATAGCTCGGGCGTTTCCCGACACCACGATTGTCTTCGATCACTTTGGCGGTCCGATGGGTATCGGTCCCTATGCCGGCAAGCAGGCCGAAATTTTCGAGCAATGGAAGCTGGATGTCGCCGAGCTGGCGACCTGCGACAACGTGGTCGCGAAACTGGGCGGCCTTGCGATGCCGATCAACGGCTGGGGCTGGAACGAACGCGACCTGCCGGCGAGCTCGGATGAGATCGTCGCTACGCACGAGGCCTACTATTTGCATTCAATTGATTGCTTCGGTCCAGAGCGCTGCATGTTCGAAAGCAATTTCCCGGTCGACAAGCTGTCGGTTTCCTACCCCGTGCTTTGGAATGCGTTGAAAAAAATCGCCGCGCGATTTAATGAGGACGAACAGACCGCCATGTTCCGCGGCACGGCAGAGCGTGTTTACAGACTGACGACTTAGGACGCAGTGCTAAAATGGTCCCAGGCATTTGGGTTTTCCGCTGTGGGACGACCTTCGTCCATTTCATCGTAGCTACAGACCGTCAGCAGCAGGCCGCTGGTGCGGCGCGGATGAATAAATCCCATAGACCCATTGGCAGATCCCTCCCAGCCACCGCCGGTTGATATGACTCTTTCCCTGATTAATGGCAGATCATCGGTATGGGTTGAGGCCATATAAATTCCACCGGTACCGCCTGTCCTTTTAAGAAAACGTCCAGCAGCCTTGTCGTGCTCAAAAGGATCCAGGTATTCCAGACTATCAAGCACATGACCTTTGCGTGCATCGAACCAGGTAATAGCCGCGTCATAACCCCACCGTGCGCTGGTGTAACGACTCGTAAACTTATCCTCCACACCGAAAAGGTCGGTGTAAAAAGCGACACCTTCATCAAGATCAGGAATCGTATAGGTGATCTGCCAGATCTTCTCCATCAGCCCCACTCTTTCATGCTGATTGAGAGGACTCAGAATCACACCGGTACCGCGTAGATCATCCGGGTAGATCACAAACCGATCACCCTGCTGCGTCACGGGAATACCCGCCTCTTCGATTCGTGCCGCTACACCGGCAGGATCTGCCAGCGAAAAACCACCGGCGAACAGACCTCGTTTACCACTCTCTATAAAGTCAGCGGCAGGTCCCGGGCCCTGAGGTTCATACAGCTCAAGCTGATCAAATCCCCACTGCAGTGTTACCCGTCGAGCATTCGCATCGGGATCCACGCTGTCATCAACTATGATGCTATCGAATAGTGAATTGAGACCTGCCGCAGCCTGATCGGCGTCAGGTACCGCCAGTGCCAATCGATCGGTTTGGTCCAGCATAAATTCTCCAATTTCACGTGTCTAAATAAATCGACGAATATCAATTGCTGAAGCCGGTTGGATATCTAAAACGCCACTACCCGACCGATCAACCAATAGGCCGACAGGCAACCCACCGCATAACCCATCACCGGTCGTGCGTGATGTTGCATTGATTCGCCGAGCAATGCAGTTGCAACACGCAGTAGCAAAACCACACCCAGCGCAAAAGCGACCTGCCCCAGTTCGACGCCAACGTTGAAAAATATAAGGCCAGTCAGAACTTCTGTTTGCGGCAGGCCGATTTCGCCGAGCACGGCGGCGAATCCGAGGCCGTGTAGCAATCCAAACGAACTGGACACCGCGATCGGGTGCTGCCAGGTGAGACTGTCGCGCCGACCTTTGGTCACTTCGACCGCGAGAAACAACACGCTCAACGCAATAGCGGCCTCAACCGGTGGCACCGGCAGGCGCACAATCTCCAGCGCGGACAATGCCAGCGTCAACGAGTGCGCAATCGTGAAACCGGTGACTGTAATCAGTATGCGTTTCCAGGTACCGGCAATCCAGATCAGACAAAGCAGGAACAGCAAGTGGTCGAAGCCAATCCAGATGTGTTCGGCACCGAGCCAGGTGTACTGGCCAGCGACCGACGCGGCCGTTTCCTTGCCCGGCATGACGAAGCGGCGTTCGCCGGAT
>JBCAZN010000258.1:0-4511 GCA_038533035.1 Pseudomonadota bacterium | reverse complement strand
ACGCGACATTCGAAGTTGCGAACCCGGAAGATGGTCGGGACATCGTCATTCAGGTGTCGCAAGGATCTGGGGCCAAAAGGTATACGTTGCACTGTATTCCGCTCGATGTACCGGATATGGATATTTCGGTGTCAACCTCCGAAGTGAGCGATGGGCTGCTATTCGTTACGCCGCAGTTTTCAGTGCTAGATGAGCGAAAGACTTATCTATTGATAATCGACAACAATGGGGTTCCCAGGTTTCAAAGGAAGATTGATGGGCGAGCGATTGACTTCAAATTGCATCCGAACGGAATGTATACCTACGCATTACGAGTAGGTCGCAATCAGTTTGGCATTGTCGATAGTGTGATCGTCGTTCTTGACGACTCGTTTGATGAAATTGACCGCTTGTCTACCGTCGGGCTAACTCAAACTGACAATCACGACTTCATTTTTACTGAAGAAGGGAGTCATATCTTCGTTTCCTATAACTCCGTAGTCCGCGACATGACAGCGTTTGGTCTGTCTGCCGAAGAAGTTGTGGGTGACTCGGTGATCCAAGAGGTAGACAACAACGGGAATATCATTTTTGAATGGAGTTCTTGGGATCATATCGACTTGTCAGACTGCCAGCAGACAGGGTACCCAAGATTTCCAGCAGACTATGCGCACGTGAACGCTGTTAGTTTGACCGAGGATGGCGACCTGATTGGTTCATTCAGAGGATGTGCTCAAGTGCTTAGAATTGACAGATCAACTGGCGATGTAGATTGGTATCTTGGAGGCAGCCAGAGCGACTACCTGATTACGGGTGATCCGTTCAACGAGTTTTGTGGCCAACACACCGCATGGCAATTGGAAAACGGCAATGTTCTGATGTTTGACAACGGGAGTTTTTGCCTGGGGGATCGTGAGGCTCTGTACGGCCAATTTAGTCGCGCAGTCGAATATTCTCTTGATCCTGAAACCAGCCAGGCTATGTTCGTTCGCGACTACTCTTTAGATGGCGCCTACCAAGCATTTACGCGATCGCAAGGTTCAGTGCAGCCGTTAACCAATGGCAATTGGCTTGTGGGCTGGGGAAATGGCCCCGACGTGGCAGTAACGGAAGTTAGTCCGTCCGGACAAACGGTATTTGAAATGCGATTGTCAGTCGAGGGAGAGACTTCTGTCAGCTACAGAGCTTTTAGGAGCCAATTAGGCGAGCTTTAATCGTGGCCATAGTCGATGATTTGAATGATGACTCAAGTTATTGGCCGAACGTGAGTGACCGCTTCTGGCGTTTTCGACCACTACCCCTGCTGCTGCATCGCCTGCTTTTCAAGCTTCGCCCAGGAATCACGTAGCGTAACGATTCGGTTAAACATATCCGAATCCTCGCTGTCTCTTGTGAAATAACCGAGCCGTTCAAACTGAACCGGCTCATTAACATCCGCGAGTGACGGCTCGAGCTTCGCCGCAACCGTTTCCAGCGAGTTTGGATTCAGGACCGAGTGGAAGTCCTCGGCAGTATTTGGATTCGCCTCAGTGAACAGACGATCGTACAAACGAACGTCGGCATCCAGGGCGTGCGCGGCCGACACCCAGTGAATGGTGCCCTTCACTTTCCGGTCTGAGGTTCCGGTGCCGCTGCGCGTGTCTTCGTCGTAGGTGCAATGCAGTTCGACAACATTGCCGTCGTCATCCTTGATGACCTCTTCGCACTTGATGATGTAACCAAAACGCAGTCGAACTTCGCCGTCGGGCTTCAGCCGGAAGAACTTGCGGGGCGCTTCCTCCATGAAATCGTCCTGCTCGATCCAGAGTTCACGGGAGAACGGCAGCTCGCGTGTACCCATATCCGGATTACCCGGATGATTCATTGCTTCCATCATCTCGACTTTGTCTTCGGGATAGTTGGTCAGCACGACCTTGAGCGGCTTGAGCACCGCCATGCGCCGAGGTGATGAGTCGCCGAGCTCGTCGCGCACGCAGTTCTCGAGTACGCCCATCTCGATCAGCTTGTCTTTCTTGGTTACACCGCCACGCTTGACGAACTCCCGTAAAGCGGAAGGCGGATAGCCGCGGCGACGCATGCCGGCGATGGTTGGCATGCGCGGGTCATCCCAGCCGCTGACGATGTTTTCTTCGACGAGTGCATTCAGTTTGCGCTTGCTCGTGATCGCATAGGCGAGATTCAATCGCGAGAACTCGATCTGGCGTGGTCGATGTTCGGGCTTGAGCTGGTCTAGGAACCAGTCATACAACGGACGGTGGTCTTCGAACTCGAGTGTGCAAAGCGAATGCGTGATGCCTTCATAAGCATCCGACAGGCCGTGCGCAAAATCGTACATCGGGTAGATGCACCACTCGTCGCCCGTGCTCTGGTGACTCACGTGACGAATGCGATACAGCGCAGGGTCGCGCAGGTTCATGTTTGGCGATGCCATGTCGATCTTGGCCCGCAGCACGTGCTCGCCATCCCCGAACTCACCGGCCTTCATGCGCCGGAACAGATCAAGATTTTCGTCGACGGTGCGATCACGGTGCGGGCTGTTCTTGCCCGGTTCCGTCAAGGTGCCACGATACTCTCGAATCTCTTCGGCACTGAGACTGTCGACGTACGCGACGCCAAGCTTGATCAACTCCTCAGCGGATTTATACAGACGCGAAAAATAATCGGACGCATGCGTCAGGCGGTCGTCCCAGTCGAAGCCGAGCCAGCGCACGTCGCGCTCGATCGCCTGCACGTATTCCTCGCTCTCCCGGCCCGGATTGGTGTCGTCGAAGCGGAGGAACGTGCGCCCGCCGGTCTCGGCGGCGACACCGAAGTTCAGGCAGATCGACATGACGTGGCCGACGTGCAGGTAGCCGTTCGGCTCCGGGGGGAATCGCGTGACAATTTCGTCGTGCTTCCCGGATTCGAGGTCGTCATGGATAATCTGGCGGATAAAGTCCCGCGTTTCGGTATCGCTCATTGGTGGTGCAACGCCCGGCGTGAAAGGGCCGGTATTGTAAGGGAATTCTTTATCTGATGGGCAATTCGCGTACAATTGCGCGCTGATTTTTGAAAGATAGATATAGCACTCCGATGCCCACAATCACGCTGCCTGACGGCTCAACTCAGGTTTATGACGACGCCACCAGTGGCGCCCAGATCGCCGCTGCAATTGGCGAGGGTCTCGCTCGTGCTGCCGTCGCAGTCAAGGTCGATGGTGCGGAGTGGGACCTGACGCGCCCGATCGAAGGCGACGCGACCGTGGCGATCGTCACGCGCGATTCCGACGACGGGCTCGAATTGCTGCGCCACGATGCCGCGCATGTGCTCGCGGAGGCCGTGAAAGAGCTCTGGCCGGAGACGCAGGTGACGATCGGTCCGGCGATCGAGAACGGCTTCTACTACGACTTTTCTCGGGAAGAGCCGTTTACCGATGCGGATCTCGAGACGATCGAGCAGCGCATGAAAGACATCGTTGATCGTGACGAGGTTATCGAGCGCGAGGTCTGGGAGCGTGCCAAGGCCGTCGAGTTTTTCCGCGATATGGGCGAGGAGTACAAGGCCGAGATCATCGACAGTATCCCGTCGGACGAGGACGTCACGCTGTATCGCCAGGGCGAGTTCATCGATCTCTGCCGTGGCCCGCACCTGCCGTCCACAGGCAAGCTCGGCAAGTCGTTCAAGCTGACGCATGTCTCGGGTGCTTACTGGCGCGGCGACTCGAACAACGAAATGTTGCAACGTATCTACGGCACCGCGTGGTCGAACGACAAGCAGCTGCGCCAGTACCTGCACATGCTCGAAGAGGCCGAGAAGCGCGATCATCGTCGCCTGGCGAACGTGATGGATCTCTTTCACTTCCAGGAAGAGGCACCGGGTGCCGTGTTCTGGCATCCGAACGGCTGGACCGTGTTCCAGAACCTGATTGCGCACATGCGCAAGACCAATACCGATGCCGGCTACCAGGAAGTCAACACGCCCGAGATGGTGTCGCGGACCTTGTGGGAGCGCTCGGGGCACTGGGAAACCTTCGGCGAGCACATGTTTACCTCGGAAACTGTGGATGGCCGCACGTACGCCGTGAAGCCGATGAACTGCCCGGGGCATATCCAGGTGTTCAATCAGGGCATTCGCAGCTACCGCGACCTGCCGCTGCGCCTCGCCGAGTTCGGCAAGTGTCATCGCTACGAGCCGTCGGGCGCGCTGCACGGCATGATGCGCGTGCGTGCGTTTACCCAGGATGACGCGCACATCTTCTGCACGGCCGAACAGATTACCGACGAGTCGATCGCGGTGTGCAAGCTGATTCTCGAGCTGTACCGCGTGTTTGGCTTCGAGGACGTCAAGATCAAGTTCGCGGATCGACCGGAAGTGCGCGTCGGTGAAGACGCGGTCTGGGACCAGGCTGAGGCTGCCCTATTGAAGGCGCTCGAGGCCGGCGGTTACGAGTACACGCACAACCCGGGGGAAGGTGCTTTTTACGGCCCGAAACTCGAGTTCGCACTGCCAGTCGCGACCAATCGCATCGCGCAATACGAACTCGAGTTTCGGGC